>JAQXAR010000025.1 GCA_029252805.1 Rickettsiales bacterium | reverse complement strand
TGGTAGCGGAGGAGGGACTCGAACCCCCGACACGCGGATTATGATTCCGCTGCTCTAACCGACTGAGCTACTCCGCCACGAGCATCATATAATGCAAGGATGCGTTTCATAACAAACCCCTGCTGCCCTGTCACCTTAAAAAAAGCCCCCGCAAGAGCAATTCTTACGAGGGCTTAGCAAATTGGCTTACATTAGAAGCCGTAAACGATACCTGCAGTAGTGCGTGTATCGGTCTTTTTCAAACCGGTTGGCACTTCTGTTTTATGCTCAACATCAAAGCCAGCCTTGAAAGAAAGCACTTCCGTTAGCTTGCTCTTTAGGAAAGTTGATGAGTTAAAAATGGTTCCATCGGGCGAATATTCAACCGTCGCTTCTTCGCCCAACTCAACATGGTCGTTGATTTTCCAACCCGCGAGTAATCCGCCTAGAATGATCCAGCTATCTTCTTTATCACCTGTGGTGAATTTCGTGTGGCGCAAACCGGGGCCCACGCGTGTATCAAGCAAGTAAACGCCATCATCAGCCCAACGACGACCAACACCGATAGATTCAGTAATACGGTAGTTAAAACCCGCATAGCGGTCATTAACGTAACCAATTTGACCATAGAGATAGTCGCGCTCATTCATTTTCCAGTCAGAACCAAAACCAAGACGGTACTCTTCATCGTTGCGAGTGCCATTTTGCTTGCTATTATAGGCGTTCGCATCGAAATGATGGCGCCAATTATTCAGCTCTTGCTCACCTTTTGCACCTAAATGCAGCTCAGTTGAGTCGGTATTACCGGATTGAAAACTTGCACCAGCTTCTAATTCGCCTTTAAATCCATCAAAAGAAGGCAAGGCATCAGAGGCAATCGCCGCTGTGCCAATGGCGCTAGTCGCTAAAAACGCGATTAAAGATTGTTTCAACATGACGTGTGTGTACTCCCATATCAAACAGCGCAGTTAATTCCGCATCTGTCATTTTTACGGTGACGTCACTATCAGCCTTTAACTCGGTAAGAAAGTCTTTTCCTTCTTCCCATACTTTCATCGCGTTACGCTGAACAATCTTGTAGGAATCCTCACGGCTCACGCCTTTTTGCGTCAGTGCGAGAAGCACACGTTGAGAGAAAGATAATCCGCCCAGCTTGTTGAGATTCTTCAACATATTATCAGGATAAACGACAAGATTTTCCATCATCATCGTTAAACGACGTAAGGCAAAATCGAGAGTGATCGTCGTATCTGGGCCGATCATACGCTCGACAGAGCTATGCGAGATATCGCGTTCATGCCAAAGAGCGACATTCTCCATCGCAGGCACCACCGCCATACGCACAAGACGTGCAAGGCCGGTTAGGTTTTCTGACAAGATAGGGTTACGCTTATGCGGCATGGCCGAGCTACCTTTCTGACCTTTAGAGAAGAACTCTTCACATTCGAGCACTTCGGTACGCTGCATATGACGAACTTCGGTGGCTAGGCGCTCGATAGAGCTGCCAATGACGCCCAACGCGGCAAAGTAAGCGGCATGACGATCACGCGGGATGACTTGCGTCGAAACAGGCTCTACTACGAGACCCATTTTATCCGCCACATATTCTTCTACTTCAGGTTCGATATTCGCGAAGGTGCCAACGGCTCCGGAAATCGCACAGGTCGCGATCTCTTTACGCGCAGCTTCAAGGCGGTCACGACCTCGTTTAAACTCGGCATAGAAGGTGGCCAGCGTTAGGCCAAAAGTGGTTGGCTCGGCGTGGATACCGTGACTACGGCCCATTTTGAGGACATCTTTATTTTCATACGCACGACGTTTTATCACTTCGAGCAGCTTATCCATATCTTCTAATAGAAGATCGGTCGCTTTTGTTAGTTGTACGGCGAGGCCGGTATCGAGCAGGTCAGAACTAGTCATGCCTTGGTGCAAGAAGCGAGCTTCGTCACCGACATACTCAGCTATCATCGTTAGGAAGGCGATGACATCATGCTTAGTCGTCGCTTCGATCTCGTCAGCACGCGCCACATCTTTAGCGGTAAAGGCTTCAGGCGCATTGTCCCAAATCTCTTGCGCTGAGGCTTTTGGGATCGTGCCAATTTCGGCCATGGCAGAGCACGCATGCGCTTCAATCTCGAACCAAATACGGAATTTAACTTCAGGCGACCAAATCGCCACCATGTCGGGGTGTGAGTATCTAGGAATCATGCGCGGGGTATAGCGCTAGATGACAATTGAGGCAAGAAAACTAAACAGCCCAGTAACGATTTTTACCGAGCGGAGGTTTTTCGCTTTAGGCTTCTTGCGAATCAACGCCACGCTCCGCATTTATTGCAAAGCCTCAGCCCGCCAGCACGAAATTCCGCAACAAGCGCGGAATGTGTGAGATTAAAGAAAATTGAGAGGAGGGAGAAGTTTATTTAGGGATAGGTGGCTAGAGGTTAGGTAGTCCTCACGCTCACACCAGCTTCGTTCTGCTGTCCCATACTCGCAAAATCTGCTCCACCGTTTCCTTCGAGCGCGACACTCAAATCTTGAATCGCACCTGCGAACACGTTTTCTGGGATCAGCATATCTTGAACACCTTGGGCCGCACCACTAATGACTACGTTTCCATTTCCGTCGGATTTAACAGCGTTTGTTTGAAGGGCAACTTGCAACTCTTTGTCGATGTTATCATCTCCAGCAACCATGTTACCGTTACTGGCTAGAATAGCTTTATACATCGCCTCTTCTGTGGCATCCACTACGCGATTTCCGTTAACCCCTAAATCATTCGTCGCAGCTTCATAGATCCCTTGACGACTCGCCACTACTGCCGCTTCAGCGTTGGCTTGGTTGGTTTTTTCTAACTCCACTGCCGCGAGTGCAGCTTGCGCTTTAATAGCAGCAGGGTTAACTTTATTCCACTCTGCTAGCATTGCCTTATTCGTATCTAGAACATCTGTCGGGCTTATGTCGCCAGCAGCCTCCATAATGGCTAAGTGCTTACTATTAGCTTTGATAGTTCGTTTTATATGCCCTTCTATTTCTTTAATTTTCGCTTCTTTAGCCGCTATTTGTGCGGAATCAGTACCGGCGTCCCATGCATGAAGCTCAGCTAGATCTTGTGTCATTTCCGTAAAGTTTGCTTGGATCACCGCTGCTAGTTCTTGGCGAGTTTCCTTTTCATAGCGCTGCCCTGCCTGTTGATCATCTTCGCCCGTAGCCAGATCAACAGCTTTGCCCGCACCTTCTGAGAGGAGATAACCGCCAATTGCTCCGCCGATCCCACCAACGATGTTACCAACACCTAGCACAACACTACCTGCCGTAAAGCCGAGCCAGAAACCCGCAAGCGCTCCACTTGTTTCAGCAACTGCCTTACCAATTTGGCGCCCGCCGCCTTTTTCACCGTTATAAATTTTCTTACCACCATTGATAAGGTCAGGTCCGGCCATGGCCACTGTCACTGCAGGTCCTAAAACCCTTCCTGCACCTGACTTCGCAAGACCTTTAAGAGTAACAGCACCCGTACCAGCAGCTCCACGCCCAAACGCTGAACCTATTCTTACATCCGTCTTTAAGACACCCTCTACGGCTTTTGTTCCTAAAGTCGTCGCACCTTTTACCGTGCCTTGTACAACGCCAGGGCCATATTTGACTGCCGCACCAGTACCAACAGCGAACATACCAGCTGTACCAAGACCAGCATCATTCGATGCGTCTCGTTCATGATACTCATAGCTGCTATTATACTTTTTATCTTTTATGCCGACAACCATTACGGTCTCCTTGTTTTATCTCCATTCATTATGCAGATAAAATGTGACCGTCTGTTGACAGATATGTGAAGGATTTGTGACAGTCTGGCGTGGCTACGCGCTTAAGAGTTGCGGATTTCTTTCTTTTTCGGACGTTCGCCAGTATGGGCGAAGTAGGAAATACGGCCAATTTCAAAGCTTTGATCGGCGCAGCGTTCGATATCTTTAAGCAACATAAGCAAGGCATTATACTTGCTCATATCCTTTTTCCACGCCTTCATCGGACCATCTTCGATCGTTTCAAGCACGCCGAGATAGAGGCTATTCACCTCATCTTCACGCCCAAGATTGCGCGAAAGGCGATCCACATCAAATTCTGAGACGTTACGCATGGCCGAGGCCAGCATCTCACGCGTTAGTTCAAGCATTTGCAACGCGGCCTTCTGCACCGGACCGGGAAGGGTTTTACCCTCAGATGGCCATGCATTCTCTAAACGACGGATATTGGCCTTCGCCATATCGCCCATACGCTCTAAGCGAGAGGCCATTTGCATCATCGCCATCAGGAAACGTAATTCATCAAGCGCCGGTGAATATTTGGTGAGCAGCGAATGCAGCGAACTAATGACTTTTTGCTCTAGCTCATTAACTTCCTTATCAATGGTCTTGGCTTCACGCAGGCTGACTTCGTCGCCATCGACCGCTTTGACCATCATCTCAAGGAGTGTTTCTACAATGTCCTTCATGCTGGTCATATCACCGAGCATTTCCTGAACCATCTCATCATAGCCCGCATGGGCGTGCTGTTTATCTAATTGCATAGGCTAATTATGCCTTAGCTCGCTGAAAATGGGAAGTTTTTATACGCCTAGTCTCAATATGCGACAGCTTCATCATCATAGCTGCGCCACAGATACCACGTTGCGGCGGAGCGCCAAGGGTGCCAGATTCCCGCTAGTTCCGTCATCTTTGCAGGCGGCAACTTCTCGCCTTCATTGTAAAACTTAGCAATCCCATTAACGAGACCGAGATCACCCAGCGGCAAAATATTCGGGCGTAATAGATGGAACATGAGGAACATTTCTGCTGTCCACACGCCGATGCCTTTAATTTGGGTCACGTCTTTAATCACTTCTGCATCCGACATTTCCGCCCAATCGCGCTCTGGCTTTTGACGGTTAAGGAAGAACTCAGCCAATGAATGCAAATAGCTCACCTTCATGCGAGAATAGCCTACGGCACGCAGTTCCTCTTCCGGCAATTGGCTCACCTTCTTAGGCGTTAAAGAGTCATTGCATAACGCCTCTAATCGCCCCCAGATCGCAGCAGATGCTCGTGTCGAGATTTGCTGCCCCGTAATCGAGCGCATTAGCGTAAGGAACGGATCTGCACGGCTCTCGATCGACTCCCCCGGGTAATGTGCGATGATTTTTGCCATCACGGGGTCATTTTCAGAGAGTTCGGTTATCGCCTGCTGCCAATAGGATGGACTTTGTGATGTGCTCATGATTAAAGGATCTTACGCGTAAAGACCTCAAAAAGGAAATGAATCATGACTAGCACCCGCACCGAATCTGATAGCTTTGGCCCATTGGAAGTTCCTTCCGATAAATATTGGGGCGCCCAAACACAGCGCAGCCTAATGAATTTCAAAATCGGTACGGAAACCATGCCAAAACCGTTAGTACGAGCGCTGGGCATCCTTAAAGGCGCTGCTGCCACCGTAAATATGGATATTGCGGGCTTGGATAAGGCGATTGGCAATAACGTCGTTGCGGCAGCGAAAGAAGTCGCCGACGGCAAATGGGATGATAACTTTCCGCTCGTCGTTTGGCAAACAGGCTCTGGCACACAGACAAACATGAACAGCAATGAAGTGATCGCTAACCGCGCAATTGAAATGATGGGCGGTGAGATTGGCAGCAAAAACCCCGTCCACCCGAATGACCATGTGAATATGGGACAAAGCTCGAACGATACGTTCCCTACCGCGATGCATATTGCCGCCGTGGAGCAAATCCATCATGAACTAAAACCCGCGCTTACCAGCATCCGCGATATGCTAAGTGCGAAGGTGACGCAATTTGACGGTATCATCAAAATTGGCCGTACACATTTGCAAGATGCTACGCCGATTACGCTCTCACAAGAATTCTCAGGCTATGTCATGCAGATGGATTATGCGCTAGAACGCGTGGAAGCCGCCCTACCCCGCATGTTAAACCTTGCCCAAGGCGGCACTGCCGTCGGCACCGGCATTAACAGCACCAAAGGCTTCGGCGAGGCATTTGCGGCGGAAGTAGCGAAAGTCACGGGCATTGCGTTCAAAACCGCACCAAACAAGTTTGAAGCATTGGCGGCACATGATGCGTTCGTAGAATTTTCAGGCATGTTAAATACGATCGCTTGTAGCTTGATGAAGATCGCACATGATATCCGCATGCTCGGCTCTGGCCCGCGTTGCGGCTTAGGTGAGCTACAATTACCGGAGAACGAACCGGGCAGCTCGATCATGCCGGGAAAAGTGAACCCTACACAATGCGAAGCGCTCACCATGGTTGCCGCGCAAGTGATGGGAAACCACACGACTATCACTGTTTCAGGTTCGAACGGACATTTTGAACTGAATGTATTTAAACCCGTTATGGCCTATAACTTACTGCAATCGATTCGCTTGATTGCCGATGGCTGCAACAGCTTCACCGCAAATTGCCTAGAAGGCTTGACCGCTAATGTTGAACGCATCGAGAAGCTGCGTGACGAATCATTAATGCTAGTAACGGCGCTTAACCCCCATATCGGCTACGATAACGCCACCAAAATCGCCAAGAAAGCGCATAGGGAAGGCACGACTTTGAAAGCCTCCGCCCTTAGCCTAGAGCTACTGACAGAAGCACAATTTGATGAATGGGTAAAACCAGAACTGATGATCGGCCCTAAAGGTTAACCCTTAAATATAAGGATCATCTTTCTTCAGGTAATTCTGAATGTAGTCGGTAATGCCCTGCTCCATCGTCATGATAGGGCGGTCATAGCCGATATTACGCAAACGCTGGATTGTGGCCTCCGTCTTATATTGATATTGGCCCTCCACGTCCGTTGGCATATCAACATATTTGATATTGGGCTCCTTACCGAGCGCTTTAAAGATCACATTTGCCAATTCTTCAAAGCTATGCGCCTTACCACTACCGGCGTTAAACGTGCCACTCACATCTGACGTATCAAGGAACCATTCCAGCATGTTGATCGCATCACTTACATGCATAAAGTCACGCATTTGGGCGCCATCAGCATAAGCATCATTGCCTGACTTAAACAACTTAACTGGTACGCCTTTAGAAGCCTCTTCATAAATTTTCAGTGCAACAGAACGGCTCGATTTCTTATGGTATTCATTCGGGCCATAAATATTGAATAAACGTAAACCTACCCATTGCGGAGGCACCGCTTCGTCACGTTCCTTCGCGCCGCTCACATGCATATCAAGTAATTTCTTACTCCACCCGTTCGGATTTAACGGGCGTAATTTACGTTGGTAATCGAGATCTTCCGTATCATCAAAGCCCTGCGCGCCATCGCCATAAACTTCGTAAGATGAGGCGTAAATAAAGCGTACAGAAGCCTCAGCACACCAGCGCCATACGAGTAGCGGGAAATTATGGTTCGACTCAATAATGCTTTCCACATCACCCTCGGCTGAATCTGCGATCCCGCCCAGATGGTAAACCATATCCACCTCTTCGCCATAGCTATCCAGCCAGTAGAAAAGATTCTCCGGGTGCACTATTTCATCGACGGGCACTCGGACGAGGTTATTCCACTTTTTACCATTGCCGAATTGATCCGCGATTACAATACGATGCGTACCGCGATCTGCGAGGCGCTTAGCAAGATTAGAACCGATAAACCCTGCACCACCTATAATAAGAATAATTTTCATACTATGATTTTATCATGCCAAAGGTTAAAGAAGGGTGAATATGGAACTCAATTTAGATTTACTTTTCGATATGATCGGCATGATTGGCGTAGTCTTGCTGCTACTGGCCTACTACCTGCTGCAAATGCGAAAAATTCGCGTCCGCCACCTTAGTTACTCTATTTTGAATCTGTTCTCGGCTATCTTCTTGCTTATTTCATTACTCTGGAGCTGGAACACCGCTTCCGTTATTTTGGAAATCATATGGATTGGCATCAGCTTCTATGGTATCTATCGCGCAGTGAAGGAACGTAAAAATGCAAAAAAATAACCAGTTTTTTGATGATATTGCCAAAATGGCAACCGGTGCTGCGAGCAGCATGCTTGAAATGCGTCACGAAGTGGAACGTATGGTACAGCAGCAATTCGAGAAACTCTCCACCAAGATGAACTTTGTCACGCGCGAAGAGTTTGAGATCGTGCGCAAAATGGCACAAAAAGCCCGCGAAGAAAATGAAGCTTTACGTAAAGAACTGAGCACGCTGAAGCCAAAGAAAACAGCAGCTAAAAAGCCGACAACTGCGAAAAAGGCTGCACCGAAGAAGAAATCCTAAATCTCTTTAAAACGGATATCGCCGGTTTTGGGGTCGAGAATGGCCGCGCGCTTACCTTGCATTAGATCGACCGCGTCTTTACCGAATACTTCAAAGCGCCAGCCATGCAAGAGCGGATGGTCTTCGGCGTAATCGCCAGAAGCGAAATCTTCCAATCCATCGCGATTGCAAATGAAGCTCGCAGACACATCATGCTCGCGGGTATTTTGCTTCATCAGCAGACGAAGCATCTCTAAACGCCCCTCGGTTGTGGCACTAATACGTTTTTTCTTGATCGGTTCAATCCACTCGGACTCGGGCAACTCAGGTAGAGCCTCGCAAAGCTTCCAAAGCTCGTGCCGCAAATCAGACTTTAAATGCTGCGGGAAAGCACGGGTCGAGCGCATCCTATCTTCGCTTTTAGGTAAATTCGTCGCCAGTTCGACTAACGCATCATCACGCAGAATACGCACACGCGGCACATTTCGCTCTTGCGCCGTATCTTCACGCCACGCCGCTAATTGGCGCAACCATCCCATTTGCTGCGGCCTTTTGAGGCGCGAGCGGATGCGCTTCCACGCTTGATCAGGCTCCACATAATGCATCTCCGGCTTAGTGAGCGATTCCATTTCTTCCACCAGCCACATATCGCGGCCACGTTTTAGGAGGTCTTTCATCATAATGAGATAGGCATCGTAAAGATGCACAACATCGCCGATGGCATATTCAAGCTGTGAATCGGAGAGCGGACGGCGCGACCAATCGGTAAATTGCTGGCCTTTATCAATTTGGATATCGAGCGTTTTGGCCACTAGATTTTGATAGCCGAGATTATCACCCATACCGAGCACTTGCGCGGCGATCTGCGTATCAAATAACGGAGCAGGCGATTGCCCCATCATACGGAAGAAGATTTCCAAATCCTGACGCGCCGCATGCAGAACTTTCAGCACTTTCGGATTCGCGAGTAAATCAAGAAGCGACTGCATGTCGATCCCTTCGGCCAGCGGATCAATCGCGGCGCGGTCTTTTTTACCCCCAATTTGCACGAGGCATAGCTGCGGATGGTAGGTTTTCTCACGCAGGAATTCGGTATCCAGCGTAATGAAAGGCTCTTTGGCAAGTTTTTTACAGAGCTTATCCAGCTCCTTCGTTTCAGTGATTAAGGTAACAGTCATGTTTATATCATACTCATTTCTTCATCATCGCTTCACGGAAGACTGACAAGGCCAGTCCACCCTTGGTGGCGTAACATGCACGGCGCATGAACACCATTTTATTTAAACCCTTAAAATCAAACTACTTCTCACGCATAAAGCGCCCGAGCGGCTCAATCAATGGCGCATCAGCTGGAGGCATCGGTAAACGCGATAATGCGTCTGCATATGTCCATTTAAGGTCACTATGTTCATTTGCGTGGACTTTACCGTACCAACGAGTGCAGCCGTAAAGCATCATGAGCAGGTGGAAGCCCTCATACGCGTGCGACACAAAGCTGATCGGCTTAAGGTCTTGCTGTGTGACTTTAATTTGCAGTTCTTCTTTTAGCTCACGCACTAACGCGGCTTCCGGTGTTTCACCCTGCTCAATCTTACCACCGGGAAACTCCCACAAGCCTTCCATGTGCTTGCCTTCGGGGCGCTGACCTACCAGAACGCGGCGCTGATCATCCAGCAAAGCGGCGGCTGCAACCGTTATCATTTTCATTTCAATACCGCCTTAGCCTCTTCATAACGCTTTTTCATCACGACCATCATCCCCGTATAAATCGAAATACGTGCTTCGTAATGATGGATATGGTCGCTTATTTCAACACATTGGCTTTCCGCTGCGCCACCAGACACCGTTTGGCAATATTCATCGACATTGATCACCATTTGATCGAGTTTCTTCATTTTCCCGCCCATACGGTTTTCCACTTTACCCACCCAGTTCTTTGTTTTTTTCAAAATGGCGTGGCTTTTCTTTGAGTCTTTAAGAGCCTCTTCTGGCGTTTCACCGATAAAGATATAGCCCTTCTCTTTCTCAAGAATCTGCTGCTTTAATGTAGGCCATGCGGCGTTAAACTCAGCAATTTCTTGCTGCAATTTTCTAAAGTTAACCGACGTTGCAGGCTTATCTTTTATCACCAAGTCCGGCACAGAAGCAGTGTCGATCGCTTCTACAGCAGCTAAGCCCACATTTGCTTCGAACGCCTGTATGGGTGATTTAAATAAAGAAACCGCTGCCAAAGCCATCAGCCCTAGCACCGCAACACTCAGAATTGTTTTATTTAAACTCAACGCTCAAAATTTCGTAATATTTCAGCCCCTTAGGCGTATGCACCTCGACAGAACTCCCAACAGCTTTACCCATCAAACCGCGCGCAATGGGTGCGGCATAAGAGATTTTACGTTTCTTAAGATCTGCCTCGTCATCGCCGACGATCTGATATACCAACTCTTCTTCAGTATCTTCATCAATAAGCTTGAGAGTCGCGCCAAATTTAACTGTATCGCCGGAGAGAGATTTCACATCTATCACTTCAGCATGGCCGATTTTATATTCAAGCTCGCCAATGCGACCTTCGGTAAAACTCTGACGCTCACGTGCAGCATGATATTCCGCATTCTCTTTCAGGTCACCATGCTCACGAGCATCAGCAATCGCCTTGATAATCTCGGGGCGAACGACATTCTTTAATTCTTTGACTTCCACTTCCATAGCGACAAAGCCTTCCTTTGTGACGGGAACTTTTTCCATACACGTAACCACTTTCAAAATTTGCAAAACAAGACAGTAACAAAAAAGCGGATGATTGCAAGAGAATGCAATCTTGAATCTTTACTCTTTCGAAAGGAAACCTTCACTCTTTGATAAGGTTTTTATGAGAAAGTGAGTTTATGAAAACAGGAAAAGAACAATTCGACTTACTCGACGAGATGCAACAAGCCGCCTTACTTGTTCGCGCCAATACACAGCATTTTTTAGATGGCTCACCCGGTGGCAAAAGTGAGGCAATCATCCAAGCCTATGCTCATCAATTTGCGGAGAGCCCTGAATTAGTGACGCGTCTGACCAACGCCTATCAAGCAAAACAGGCAAGAAGTAAGGACCCAATGGCAGTTTTAGGTAGCTTCGGCTTCTAAAATCCACTATGTGGGCAACATGAAAGCTGCTGTTATTGTATTTCCTGGATCTAATTGTGATCGCGATGTCTTTACCGTGCTCGAATCAGCATGGGGCTTGACTGGCTTGTCAAAAGGCGCTGACGCTGAACATGAAGTGCTCAAAGTTTGGCACGGTGATAGCGAACTCCCTGAATGCGATATCGTCGTTTTACCGGGTGGATTCTCTTACGGCGATTACCTCCGCTCAGGTGCAATGTCTGCCCGTTCGCCTATCATGGCACAAGTAATTGAACATGCTAATAAAGGCGGCAAAGTTCTCGGCATTTGTAATGGCTTCCAAGTTCTAACCGAAAGCGGCTTACTTCCCGGCACTTTAATGCGTAACCGCGATCTCAAATTTATCTGCAAAGACACACACCTGCGCGTTGAAAATACAGAATCTCCTTTCACACGCGATTATAACGCGAAACAAGTCGTAAACATTCCTGTCGCACACCATGACGGAAACTATTTTGCCGATGATGCGACACTTAAGGCGCTTGAAGATAATGGCCAAGTGGCCTTTCGCTATGTAACTGAGCACGGCGAAGCAACAAAAGACGCAAACCCGAACGGTTCGCTCAATAATATCGCAGGCATCTTTAATGAAGCCCGCAACGTACTTGGCATGATGCCACACCCTGAGCGTCATGCTGACGTACAACTTGGCTGCGAAGATGGTCGCGCTATGTTTGAAGGTTTACTCGCGGCCTAAATTCCGCAGAAAAGAAAAGAATATAATGGAAAATTTCGCGGAGCTAGAACTCCCCTACGCACTTAATTCTGCACTTAGAAAAATGCAGTATGAAAAACCAACCCCGATTCAAGCAAAGTCGATTCCGTTGGCACTTGAAGGCCGTGATATATTGGGCTCAGCTCAGACCGGTACGGGTAAGACGGCTGCTTTTGGTATTCCGCTCGTTGCCCACTTGATGAATAATTCAAAAGGTTCAGCGCTTGTGCTCTGCCCGACTCGTGAGCTTGCTATGCAGGTAATGGGTATTTTAAAAGAACTCACCAGCCGTCAAAAAAGTATCAAAAGTGCTTTGCTTATTGGTGGTGAATCTATGGGCAAACAATTTACTCAACTTGCACAACGCCCACGTATTATTGTTGGCACGCCGGGTCGTATCAATGATCACCTAGAGCGTGGCAAATTAATGCTTCATGACGCGAAGTTCCTCGTTCTCGATGAGACTGACCGTATGTTAGATATGGGCTTTGAATCACAGCTAGAAGAAATGTTCCGCTATTTACCGAAAGTACGCCAGACACTTCTATTCTCAGCAACCTTGCCAGGCAGTATTGTTAAAATCTCGAAGAAATACCTCAATAACCCAGAGCGTATTGCGGTTGACCCAACGAATGAGACGTCTAAGAACGTCGAAATTAAAGAGATTAAAATTGCTCAAGGCGAAAAATTTGGCAAGTTAGTCGAAGAACTTGGAGATCGCGAAGGTTCCATCCTTGTGTTTGTCAAAACCAAACGCGGTTGCGACAACTTGGCTGAAAAGCTGCATAAAAAAGGCTTCAAAGTGCGCGCCATTCACGGTGACCTCAAGCAATCGCAGCGTAAACGCGTGTTACAAGGCTTCCGCGACGAAGATTACCGCATTCTAATTGCAACCGATGTCGCCGCACGTGGCCTTGATGTGCCGCATATTGAGCATGTCGTAAATTACGATTTACCAAGCGTGCCCGAAGATTATATCCACCGTGTAGGCCGTACGGGCCGCGCCGGTGCAGAAGGGCAATCGCTTTGCTTTATCTCCCCTGAAGAAGCTGATAAATGGCACGCAATTCAAAAGATGCTCGACCCTAAAGGCGATCACGGCCCTGCCCCACGTAAAGGCGGTGCTCCAAGTCGTAGCAGCGGTGGCGGTGGAAAAAGCAAGAAACCTTGGACGAAAAACCGTAGTGAAGGCGAAGGCGCCAAAAAATTTAGCCCTAAAGGTGGCAGAGCCTTTGGCAGTGGCAAAGGCCAGAACAAAAACAACCAACCCAGTAACTTTAAACCTAGCGGAAATAGATAATCGAGCCCCTCATGAAAGAAATTCGTAACATCGCCATCATCGCCCACGTTGATCATGGTAAGACCACCCTTATTGACTCACTTCTCCAACAATCTGGAACATTCCGTGAGAACCAGTCGGTTCAAGAACGTGTAATGGATAGCAACGATCTTGAAAAAGAGCGCGGTATCACCATTTTGGCAAAATGTACGTCTGTTAAGTATAACGATATCCGTATCAACATTATTGATACCCCAGGTCACGCCGATTTCGGGGGCGAGGTAGAGCGCGTACTCAGCATGGCAGATGGTGTAATCCTTCTGACGGATGCGGCTGAAGGCCCAATGCCACAAACGAAATTCGTACTCGGTAAAGCGCTCGCTCAAGGTCTGCGCCCGATCGTGGTTATCAACAAAGTAGATCGCCCCGATGGTCGTGCTGATGAAGTCGTTGATGAAGTATTTGATCTCTTCGCGGCACTTGATGCGAATGAAGAACAACTTGATTTCCCAATCCTTTACGCTTCTGGCCGCGATGGTTGGTGTACACGCGAATTAGACGATGAACGCAAAGACCTCACACCGATGCTCGACCTCATCATCGACCATGTGCCTGAACCAGAAGTAGATAAAGAAGCACCTTTCACGATGCTCGCAACCTTGCTTGAGTCTGACCCGTTCCTCGGTCGTATCCTGACAGGTCGTATCGTGAGTGGCGTCGCAACAGTGAACATGCCGTTCAAAACGATCAACCTCGATGGAACGCAGGTAGAATCTGGGCGCTTAACGAAGCTCCAAACCTTCTCAGGCGTTGAACGTGTACCGGTAGATAAAGCCGTTGCCGGTGATATTATCTCTATCGCTGGAACGTCGACTTCTTCTGTGTCGGATACAATCTGTGATCCTTCCGTAACGGTGCCTGTACAATCAACGCCGATTGATCCGCCAACAATGGCCATTACCCTCAGCGTAAATGATTCTCCTTATGCCGGCCAAGAAGGCAACAAAGTGACTAGCCGTATGATTCGTGACCGCCTACTAGCGGAAGCTGAAACTAACGTTGCTATTACTGTAACGGAATCTGCTGGCAAAGATGCTTTCGAAGTCGGTGGTCGTGGTGAATTACAACTTGGCGTATTGATCGAAACGATGCGTCGCGAAGGCTTTGAACTCACCGTTTCACGTCCACGCGTTCTTCTCAGAGAAGAAAATGGCCAAACACTTGAGCCAATGGAAGAAGTTGTCGTCGATGTAGATGAAGAATATAGCGGCTCCGTTGTGGAGAAAGTTAGCTTACGCAAAGGTGTGATGACTGACATGCGCCCATCAGGCGGTGGTAAGCAACGTATTACCTTCCTCGCCCCTTCACGCGGACTTATTGGTTACCAAAGCGAGTTCCTTACAGACACACGCGGAACCGGTATCATGAACCGTCTTTATCACAGCCATGGCGAATATAAAGGTGAGATGGAAGGCCGTCGTAACGGTGCATTGATCTCAACCGGTCAAGGCGAAGCGGTCCCTTATGCGATCTTCAACCTACAAGACCGTGGTATCATGTTCGTCAGCCCACAAGATAAAGTCTATACGGGCATGGTTGTCGGCGAACATAGCCGCGACAATGACCTAGATATCAATATCTTAAAGGGCAAACAACTCACCAACGTTCGCGCCAGCGGTACGGATGAAGCCGTTCGCCTCGTCACACCAAAGAAAATGACGCTGGAAGAGATGATTTCTTACATTGAAGAAGATGAACTCGTGGAAGTCACACCAAAAAGTCTACGCCTTCGCAAACGTGAACTAGATCCGAATGACCGTAAAAGAGCCACCCGTGTGAGCAAAAAACTAGGTTAATTTATTTTGGAAAGTCAGTAGACCAACACAACCTGAAATTCGTAAAATGGCGCTCCCTGTGGGCGTCATTTTACGTATAGTGGGAATAATCAGAAAACCAATCTTCACAAAACCGTAACACTACTGGCCGTTTATCTTTGCTATAAAGGTAGATATGGAAAACCCTGACGCACAGAACGTAGCAGCCGCAACCGCCGATAAAGTCTTCTCGGAGCAAGCAGGCACACCTACCGTAGAAACCGGCACCGCTCCCTCGGCAGCCGCTACACCCGAACCCGCAGTGACGGCTGAAACAGCAACAGCCCCTACGGCACCAGAAGCAGGATCTCCGACACCCGAGACACCACCAGCAGAAGCCGCGACAGCTGCAGGCGCTGAGCGCTATTACACACAAACAGCAGAATATCAGAACCAGCAACAGCAAGAAAATGCACAGAAGCAACCTATAGTACCTCCGAAAAAACCATTCAGTCGCTTTGCAGTGATTGGAGCTATTGTGGGCGCTATTCTAGGGGTTACGGCAATCGTGCTTACCTTCAAGAGCCGCAGCAGAAACAGCCTAATCGACGCGACTAAAAAGGCCGAACTCTTTACCGTAGGCGGTACAAACGCTACCGAGCGCATGACAGACTTGCATGGAAAAGCAAATGGGCGAATTGATGAAAAAACACGCCAAGGCTTCTTCGATAAAATACAAGCGAGCGTTAAAAAGATTTCCAACAACTTAACGTGGAGCTCTGAACACGAAGAACCTCTTGCAAGGTTCGCAAAACACGCCAACCCAGGCCCTGTTAAAAATAATGGAATACTCCCCTCAATCGCTGGAGCTCTCGGTACGGGAGGGATTGGGAATTATCTTTATGTTGGCTTTATTGAAGGCAATTCGGGCAAGCGTGCTAGTATACAGAACCCCAAAGTTACTAATAAACTTGATAAACTTTATGATGGCTATAGCGATAAAGTTTATCACCAGATTGGTAAAGAAGACGAAAATATCAAAATTGGTGCTAAAAATCATGCCAAAAATGGGATTATCGCCGGTGCGCGGGGCCTCGTAACGATGGGCGCCACCATGGCCATTTCACATTTTATGGAAAAATGGGATGCACGCCGACAAGAAGCCAATTATGCGCAACAAGTGCTGATGGATCGCCAAATTGCGATGATTCAACCGCAAACACACATAAGCATGCAGTAAGGCATTACCACACCTATTTCAAAACAATTTCCGCCATTTTACAGCCTAGCTTAAAGGCCATGAAGTTATAGCCTCGGGTACTATCCGTCTTTAGCTTATTAGCCTGTTCTACCGTTTCGACTGGCAACACCTTATGATCATCCGTAATGTGATAAACGATGCATCCAAGATCGTTCAAAATATAATCGGTTACTTTTGACGTCGAGTCTTCTGCATGATCCTCATAAAAGATAATGGGGTTCGTTTTTAGAAACTCGCCAGCGCCTTTGAGCGCCTCAACCTCCACTCCCTCAACATCTAGTTTTAGAACAAAGTTTGCTTGATTTTTGCGAGCTTCTTCGGTGATGCTATCAATCGTCACCGTGGTCACTTGCTCTTTATGCGCCCCTTCAACTTCTGCACCAACAACCAGCGATACGCTCGCATGCCCGCCCGGTTTGTAGAGCGTAAGCTCCTCGCCTGCCTTTTGTGAAACAGCATTTTGATGCAACGCGGCTTGTAGATTATTCTCTTTCACATGCGAGGCAAGTAACTTGAAGTTATCTTGCAATGGCTCCACAGAGATCACTGGCTTTGCACCATATTTGGCAGAGGCCACCATGCAACTCCAGAACCCCATATTAGCGCCACAATCGATAAAGTGATAATCGTAATCGTTAAGTTTACTGAGCAGATAATCCAGCTCAGGCTCATAATCGAAACAAGGCGAGATAAGACGATTCCAATAAGGGTCAGCCATATCCACGCTTAATCGCAATCCTGACTTTAACTGCACCCACTGACGGCTTTTGACGCCAAAGAGTGTTAAAATCGGGCGAGTCACTCGCCAGAACCCTCGAAATGCAATCGGCACAAACAACCATGATGCCAACCATAGTAACTTCATTGCTAGACGCTCGTTGAAGCTACCGCCGTGCGTTTTTGCGCAGCTCGTGTGTAGGATTGTTGCCATATTTTGTGATGATCCGCTTATGATTTTCGTTTTGCGTTAAATCGGCGTGAGTTACGACCCGTTTTGGCGCATGATGTCACTATGCTGCATTCGCTCTTCAAATCAATGTCTTTGGTCATGTTTATGCGTGTCGGCGGCATCGCACTGCAACTACTGTGGTTTGTGATACTTGTTCGCCTCCTCCCACTGGAAGCGGTCGGGGTCTATAGCGTTATCAATAGCATATGGATATTAACACGCGCTTTAGGGCCTTGCGGCTATGCAACCGGCTTTATGCGCGAAGGTAGCACTCTTGTTTCCAAACAGAAATTTCCGAAAGCACTTGGTTATCTTAGCTTTGGCATTCGTCAGGCCTTTTGGTTCAATTCAGCATTCTATATTTTCATCGCTATCGGCGCTTACTTACTGCGCGATTCTATTCCGTTTATCTCCTATACGACCGTGCTTTGGGCCTTGCTCGCCGGATATGCTTACCTACTCTTTGGCTTTTATTCTTCTGCCATGCTGGCGATGGAAAAACAAATTTCGGCGCATGCGCTAGAGTCGATTATTTTACCCGTATCGGTGATGCTGGCGATGGTAACCCTTCACCTTTATGAGCAACTCACACTCGAACATCTTATCCTCACACAAGTGGCTATCGCCATTACGATTGCGCTGATCTATCGTTTTATCACGGTTAAAAGCTATGGCATAAAAATCACCAAACTCACGCCCAAACAACAAACTAATTTCACTGCTCTGGCGCGACGCTTATTTGGCACGATCGCCTTTAACAATTTGAATGTGCGATTGCCTGTCGTGCTATCGCCTTTCCTCATTGGCATTGCAGGCACTGCTTTGTTAGAGGCAGCGCTACGTTTTGCCTCACTCCTGGGCGTCATCCAATGGTGCGCGGCTTTTGTGATTGCGCCGAAACTCTCCAAGGTCGATACAAAGAAAGAACCTGACACGTTACAAGAACTGCTCGTAATGGGCTGCTGGATGGTTTTCATTCCCGCATGCATTCTCTTTCTGATTCTCTTATTTGGCGGCGACATCCTCTTAAACCTTATCGCCGGAAGCGAGTATATGGACGCCTATATTCCTCTTGTTATTCTCGCTTTTGGTTACCTCATTAACACTTCATCTGGCCCTACCACGCATTTCTATATGATGCTCGGTCATGAGAAAACAGCCCTTAAAATCAGCGCTTCTGAGACTATTATCACCATGGTATTATTGGTTACACTCAGCCAATGGCTCGGGATTTATGGTATGGCGATGGGAATGACACTTGGCCTTATCTTCCGTAACTTTTGGCTCAATCAGAAACTCCAAAAACTAACCAAACTCTATAGCGGTGTGTGGTCAATCAAAGGGTGGAAACACTTATTCAAACTCGTGAGGGAACATGCGTAACAACCTGACCTCCCTCGATGAAAAGCGAGCACAATATCATGGCATGCTGTTGCTGCTAACCTTTGGACTGCTCTTCATTCCATCCTTCACAATCTTGTCTGATTCTGGTCTGCGATTTGCCATTTATTTACTACCAGTCATGTCATTTTTCTATTGGATTCTTAGCTCTCCTAGTTACCGCTTCTTATCCAATACACGGTTTATTATCGCCCTGATGCTTTATGCGGCACTCGTGTTTGTCGGTGCTTTATTGAGCGCGGAAACCATTGATAAACTCACCTGGGTCAACGCGATGCGGCCGATTTTCTATCTCGCCGCTTTTATACCTTTGATGGTCTTCACCAACAAATCCGTCAAAATACTCGTGATCATCTTTGCCATCACGACACTCATACTCTGGTTAACTGGAAGTGGCACTACCCGCGGTGCCATTGACCTCGAAGGCTCGCAAGGCCCACTAGAGAGCGGACTCGCCTTCCCCTTAGGCGGTATCCTTATTTACTTTATTTTGCAAAAGAGCAAACGCTGGTCGCTCTTTACTTTCTTCCTATTCTTCCTTGCCTTTAAGCGGATCGCCTTTGCTGCGGTGCTCGTCATATTAGCCCTCATGCTCATCAATAGAATGGTTCGCCAAGCCTTTAAACTTTCAGAATATCGCGTTGCATGGGCCAGTATGTTTTTCATCCTCGCCGTGGCCGCACTCATCAATGTTTTTTATTTTGAATTCTTTGAGGTGGTCGCAATGGTGCTTGGTGGAAGCGAACAATCTGTTTCCCAATTCACCATGGGACGTTTAGAGGAATATCAAATTCTTTTTCGGCAATATGGCAATCAGAACTTAACGAACTTGCTGCTTGGTAACGGTGCGGGTGACGCCACCCGTAGGCTCGTCGAAATTACCATCAATTACCCCCTTCAGGTACATAACTCGTTCCTGCTGTATTTCTATGATTTTGGCGTAATGGGCTTTAGCCTATTCCTACTGAGTTTCCTTGTAATCTTTAGCCGCACTAGCTTTGGTATTTATCTATTTGCGTATAATATCATCATCATGGTGACAGATAACACTTTCTCGCATCACTATCATCAAATCACCTATTTCATCCTCATCGCCGCTATGCAATATGAGACCCATTCGCAAAAACGCTTACAAAGGCAAGAGCATGAAGACGGTTAATTTCGCGAAATTCTATAAGCGCCTTGATACGACCTGCCGCGCGCATGATTATGCAGGTTGGGATCCGTTCGATGCGCTCAACAGCAAGTTATTTCAACTAACGCCATTCGCTCGCTCCAAGTGGATGCGCTTAGCGTGGTTACAATTTTTTAAACGCGCGCCCGCTAACTTTCGAGCCAGCACCTTTGTACCGCGCACCCATAATGCGAAAGCACTCGCGCTGTTTGTTCGCTCTTATTTGCAGGAAGGTGACAAGGCTTCTGCAGACCATTGTTTTGATAAAATGATGGAACTGCGCAGCGATACAACGCACTGGGGTGAAGCTGCATGGGGGTATCCTTTTGATTGGCAAGCTAAGGCATTTTTCGTCGCCAAGGGTGTCCCAAATGTCATCTGCACTACTTATGCCCTACTCGCTGTCGAAGCGGCAGCAGAAGCCAAAACCATTGAGGCGAAAGAGGCTCAAAAACTCACCCTCGCAGCAGCAGATTTTGTCTTAGCTCACTTACTACGTAAAAATGAACAGGGCACCTATATTGCCTATATTCCAAGCTCCGATGCGCTGGTCCATAATGCGAGCCTTTGGGGTGCGCTTATCTGCACCAAAGCCTATAGGGCTAGCGGTGATGTGAAATATCGTGACGTCGCCAATAAAGTGATTGATACCACCCTCAAGGCACAAGGTGAAAAAGGCGAATGGGTTTATGGTACGATGTCGCATCATCAATTTATCGATGGATTTCATACTGGCTATAATCTGGAAAGCTTATTCCGCAGCAATCAAATATTAGAGCGAGACGACATCGCTGCTGCCATCACCAAAGGCATCAACTATTATACGGAGACCTTCTTCGACGAGGATGGCCAAGCCGCTTATTATCATAACAACCCATACCCGCTAGATCCGCATTCAGCGGCACAAGGAATCTTGACCTTAAAACTTATTGATGCGCAGAAATATCAACCGCTGATCGAGAAGATAGGTACCTGTGTTTGCACACATCTATGGGATGCAAGAAACGGTTATTTTTACTATCAAAAAACGAAGTCTTACATGAATAGACTCTGCTATTTACGTTGGACTCAGGCGTGGATGCATTTAGCCCTAAGCGCGCTTAAATAGACCTGACTTAGGCTCACCTTCGCGGGTATAAAGTAACACCTCATGCAATGTCTCAGGCTTGGCTTTCGCCAACTCGCTCACGGTATGCATATATTGCTGAACGTAATCGATATGCTCACCTTTTTCGAGGAAGTGAATCGTCGTACCGGTACGGCTCACCATCGTTTGCCAGAACGGTAATTCCATCTGTGATGGCAGATCAACAATGATGCGATCAAACAATTTACCAAACTCTGCAAGCAAGTAATCGAACCGCTCAAAGTCACGTAGAATCTGAATACTCATACCTGGGTTACCCGGCGACATATAATAAAGATCACTATCATCAATTTGATGAATAATATCGGTCGATGGCATTTTGCCCACCATCGCATTGGCAAAGCCTTCTTCACCGGTAATACCCACATACTCTGCTAAGTAAGAATGTTTCACATTCGCATCAATCAGCAAAACTTTACCGTTTTTAGCCGCAAAACGTTTCGCCATTTTCAGTGTCAAACGGCTCTTGCGCTGTGTCGCTTTACTCGACGTAACCACCGTAATGTTGTTTTTCTTCTTACTTGCAAGATAGGAGAACTGGGCAACAATATCGTCAATGGCTTTTGTGTTCTCATCATTTTTAACGTTATAGCTACGCTGGGTATGACCAGGTTCAAGATCAGAAACTGACAGCGTTGGGAATATACCAATCTGATCCACATGCTCGAGGATATTAGCACGAAGGTTACTCTTTAAAACAATCAGCCCAAGCGCAATAATGATGCCCATCATCACACCAAGCACGACAATCTGAATACTCTTATTACGCAAGTCACGACGCACGATACGCGCAAGATTCACCACACTCACATAGTTGTTCATCGCACTTGCATCAATTTTTAGCTGCGTATAGCGCTCCAATACCGAATCATACTGCGTCGCATATTGTTTCACCTTGCGATTCATCGTGAAGAGTTTTCCTTTAATCTCCGGCAATTGCGCTAAACGATTTTGAATCAAGGTAAGCTTATCAACCAATTGCCCTTCTTTATCCTCAGCGGCTTTCATCGCCGGATGACCCTTGGTATAAATTTGCTTCAACTGAGCACGCTGCAACTGCACCTGACGCAATGATTGCTCAAGCGACAAACGCATCTCCAACTGCCCGCGCATTTCAGCATCGACATCAGCGACATCAATGTCTTTCATGTAGCTTCCGAGTAACTCTTCGCTTGTGCCAAGCTTCGCGCCCGAACGCTCCAGTTCCTTTTCCAAATCGCCAATAGCACGTTGCTTCGAAGCAGAAATACGATCATATGCTTGCTCGACATAATCTTGCACAATCGTTTCAATCAAGTGGCGCGCAAAGTAAGGTTCCTTTGAAAAGAAGCGTAAATCAATTAAGCTTCCATTTCGATCTGCCGTACGCTTCACAACTTTCAAAGAAGCAAGAGTACGCTCAATCATGGTCTCTGTTGAAAGAGGGAAAATCGTGAATATGGCACCAATCGGCGCATTCAATTCACTAACATGAAAATAATAAGCCCCACCCTTGCGTTGATCTTCGCCTACGCGTCCATCAAACAATTTTTCTCCACTGGAGGTTTCCACTTTAAAACGATTCTTACCGGTTACTTCCAGTAGAAACACTCCTCCATTAGAAGCTTCAGGAAATTGCAAACGGTCCACCTGTATCGGGAGTAGTTTTCGCTCTTCATGTTTTTTACCCGTACTTAAAAAATACTTCAGGCGCTCCGAAAGGTCTGGCATATCAGAAGAGGATTTCAACGTGACGAAACCATAACGTCCCATTTTATTGATTACGCGCTCTAACGTCGTCCATGAGCGAATACGCCCCACCTCAGTATCGATATTCATCCCAGCAGAAAGAATGCTTCCCATGTTCACCGGCTCAACATTCAACGTTGCATGAACCTCATACGGAATAGGCCGAATAGCAAATAAGAACGCCATAAAACCAAACATCACGGCAAAACAAAAGACGAGCCATGAAGACTTCATCACTTGCTCTGTTAGTGCCTTAAGATCAATTACCCCTTGCTGAGGGATCACCATACCTGATTCAGTAGCCACGCTTTTCTCCCTTTGAAATACCGCTAGTTAAGAACATAAGGCGCGGGTTGAACCAGGCCGGCAATGCCGCCTGGTAATAATTGTGTGATAAAGCGGCTCCAATCAGTAATCGTTTGGCTACCGATATAGACAACATCTTGCGGCTGCAGTTTAAACTGAGAGCCATAAACATAAGATTTTGGATTGCTCGCATCGAGATGATACACTGACACATCGCGCTTGCCTTCGCTACGCGCGGCATATTCGCGCATCACGTAAATAGTCGATGGTTTCGCGGTACGTGGATTCAACCCTCTCACGGCGCTCAACGCTTCCGTCAAATTCATACCGGTTGGGTGCATGGTCAACGTTTTCGGATCGAACACCTCGCCCATCACATAAATTTGATTCGCGTGATTGCGCGGAATATGAAGCGTATCCCCAGCAAGGAGTATTTTATTATTATCAGCAGCACCTTCATAGATAATTGCAGCCACATCAATCCCTTCAGCCTTACCATTCGCGCGTGTAATTTTCGCATTCCGCAGATCAGCGGTTGGCAACGCACCTCCTGCCGTGGTAATTGCATCCATCACCGTTAAAGGTCTATGTGATAAAGTTACTTCCTGCGGCTTAGTGAGTTCACCGCTCACAAGCACACGCGAAGAAGAGAAATTCGCCATTGTCATTTCTAATTGTGGGTCTAGAAAATATTTACGGAAAGATTGGCGTAATTTATTTTTCACCTGCCCAAACGGCATACCATCTACGTTCATTTTACCGGCATAGGGCACTGTTAACGTTCCATCGGCTCCCACCAAAAACATATTCTCTGAGGGCAGTGCAGGCGCTTGTGGAATAATACGTGTCAGGCCAGAGCTTCCATCGGAGCTAACGAGATAAAGATTGATGAGCAACGAATCACCCGCACCTACAATATAGTCGTAAGGCACGTTCTTTTTAGATTTTGTGGCAGGCGCCGCATCCTCCATGAAGGGAGTATCCACCGTCACCTGCAATTTTTCATCAATCGGCGCTACATTGTAAGTAATCTCTTGATCTGACGAAGGCAGCTTAACCGTTTCAAAACCACAAGATGCGATAAGAAGGGTGCATATCAGCCACAGGCTGTTCTTGATGTAATGCTGTATCTTCATCTTATTTCACAAAGCTCCCATCTGAGTTAAGTCATCGCTTATACTAATAGGTAGCAAAATGCGTACCAAAACCACACATCAATCGCCTAGCCTGCACAATCGTATCAATAATTTCGATATCCTCAGGCTCATAATGGCAACATTAGTGCTCATGAGTCATGGCAGGTACATCTTTGGATTGCAAATAGAGAATCCAATGTTCCACCAGGCCGAAATTGCCGTGAATAGCTTCTTCATCATTAGCGGTTTTTTAATCAGCTGGAGTATCGATCGATCCTTCCAATTCAAGCAATATACAATCAAACGCCTAGCGCGTGTATACCCTCTGTATTTTGTTGTGATTACCGCTCAGCTAATTTTACTTAATTACTATAATCAGGATATTTTTAATCTCGGTGAAAATCTCAAATACTATTTTGCAAATTTAGCCACCTTGAATTTCATCAGCCCCTGGTTTGGCACGATGGTGAGCGAGCCCATTAATGGCAGCCTATGGACGATTAAAGTCGAGATTATGTTTTATGCCGCCATTCCCATTTATATATGGTTTTTAAAACGCTTTGGACTCCCTTGGCTTTTCTTTAGCTTCGCCTGTGCCTTTGCTTGGCGCTTCGGCTTGGAAGATATCAACATCCAATGGGCGCGACAAATTCCAGGGTCGATGGCCTTCTTCATTGCGGGAAGCACGGCTTACTTCTATGGCCCTCGCCTGATCCAGCGCATTCAGCAAAATTGGCGCCTGCTCGTGCCGATACTCGCCATTTTATCGGTTATGATCGCCGCCGCATTTGAGAATTACTACGCATGGCGCTTGCTTTACATCTTCATGCTAACCGTCGGTATTTACATCGCGGCCTTCAAACTTCCAGCGCTGCATTTACGCTATGATATCTCTTACGGCATTTACCTTTGGCATGTTCCGGTTTTTCTCACTTTGCGGCATATTGAGTTTTATGCATCACAGCCTATGATGGCTTATGTACTTGGAAGCTTAGTGATAGCAGCGCTATCCCTTGCATCGGCTATCCTTATTGAGTTACCCATGATACGTTGGGCAAGTAAACGAGCGAAAGCTATCGGAACAAAAACATGAGACAAATCGCACAAAATTATAAATCCGGCAAAGTAAGTTTAGAGGATGTCGATCCGCCAGCCGTCAAAGCAGGAACCATTCTCGTTCGTTCGCATTATAGCGTGATTTCGCCTGGAACCGAGGGCACAAAGATTAAAGAGGGTAAAATGAATTTGGCGCAAAAAGCCAAAGCGCGCCCGGATCATGTCAAAAAAGTTCTCTCGTCTGTTCGCCAGCAAGGCTTACTTTCCACCTATCGCAAGGTGATGAATAAACTCGATTCCTTAAGCCCGCTTGGCTATTCCGCAGCCGGTATTGTGGAAGCGGTAGGCCGCGGAGTCGAAGGATTTGAAGTCGGCCAACGCGTTGCTGTTGCGGGTGCTGGCTATGCGAATCATGCTGAATTTAATGTAATCCCCTCTTCACTTGTGACACCTGTGCCGGACGATGTGGCACTTGATGAAGCCGCCTTTATGACTATCGGGGCGGTATCGCTCCACGGATTCCGCCAAGGCGATTTACGATTAGGCGAAACCGCCGTTGTCGTCGGTCTCGGCCTTGTGGGGCAATTATTGATTCAGTTCTTACGCGCCTCTGGTATTTCCGTTATCGGCGTTGATCTTGATACTGCACGCTGTGAGCAAGCAATGGAAATCAGTGATGCGACCCTTGCTGGAAAACCAGGCGAGGCATTACTTGAAGAAACTCTGATGCGTCTCACGAACGGCAATGGCGCTGATTGCGTTTTCCTAACGGTAGGTAGCGAGAGTAACGCACCACTCGAAGGAGCGCTTGATATGGTGCGTGACCGTGGTCGCGTCGTCTGTGTAGGCAAAACAAAGATGGATCTCCCTTATGGTGAATGTTTCGGCAAAGAGATTGATTTTCACTTTTCTCGCTCTTACGGCCCAGGGCGGTATGACCCAAATTACGAAGAAAAAGGCCAAGATTATCCGATCGGCTATGTGCGCTGGACAGAGGGCCGCAACCTCGAAGCCTTTATTGATTTGCTACAGCAGAATAAGCTAAATATCGCGCCTCTTATTACCCACCGCTTTGCATTTGATGAAGCTGTCGATGTGTATGAGAAGCTAAATGATAATAGCCTGCAAGGCATGGGCTTATTGTTTGAATATGGCGAAGAAGCGGAAATGAAACATGCCGCGCCCACGCTCAGCCAGACCTACTCCGCCAAAGAGAGTATCGGCATTGGCTGCATCGGCGCAGGTGCTTATGCCAGCAGCATGCTATTGCCAAATTTGAAAGCACATAAGAAAGCACGGATGGAAGCAGTTGCAAATGCGACGCCTCTCTCGGCAAAAAATGCGCAGGACAAGTTTGGATTCAAACATTCTGGCACCGATTACAATGCATGGATTGGCGAAGATGCCGTCGATGCAATTATCATCGGTACGCGTCATGCCAGTCATCCGCATTTTGTATGTGAGGGGCTACGCGCAGGCAAAGCCGTATTCGTCGAAAAGCCACTCGCCGTTGATTATGAAGGCATGCAGAAAATCGAAGAAGCGGCGCGTGAGAGCGGCAATATTCGCCTCCACGTCGGATTTAACCGTCGCTTCTCGCCGATCATGCAGGATATTAAGAAGCATGTAAGTGGCCCTCTATCGATGCATTACCGCGTGCATGCCGGGCGTATTGATAAAGCCAACTGGACACATGACAAAGAAGAAGGCGGACGTTTTATTGGTGAGGCAGGGCACTTCCTTGATGTGTTCACCTACCTTACCGGTAGCAAACCGATTCGCGTTTCTGCCAGCCGTTTGGGTGGTCAAGATGCACTTGCTGAGGATGCGGATAATCTGGCCGTGAGCATCACTTATGCCGATGGCTCTATCGCTACGTTGCAATATGTCATTCATGGCGGCGATAAACTACCTAAGGAGCATTTAGAAGTTTCCGGCGGGCATCAAAGCTTCATCATGGATAATTTTGAAACCCTCACCCATTACCAGCAAGGTAAAACGGCGAAGATCAAAAAAGGCTATGGCAATAATAAAGGCCAAAAGCAGCAAATGGATGCTTTCGTCACAGCATTACTCAAAGGTGCAAATATGCCAATTTCGCTAGAGTCACTTTATGATACGACAGAGCTAACCATCGCCGCCGTCGAAGCAGCAACCAGCAATCAAACCCTCACTTTAGGCGACGATGTCGACAACACTTGACCAATTACGCGGCTGGTATGCGTCCTCGCCGCCTTCAGTAAAGCGCTCGCTGGGCAAGATTATCGCCCTGTTACCGGCTGATCTAAAATACGGAAAAACCGTCACCAACTTGCATGATGATATTGCGCGCGCCAAACAGGGTAGCGCGTTCGTGCAAAAACGCCGCCTCGCAAGTTTACGCGAGTTAATGAGTTACGCCGCAAAAACGCCTTATTATCAAGCGCAATTTACCAAGGTCTATGGTGGCTTGCCCGATATTGATAGCTTCACGTTTGAGGATTTGGCGCGTATGCCCATTCTCACCAAAACGGAGATTCGTAAAGACCCTGAGGCCTTCCTCGCCAAGCCGAAAGACATGACGGATGTGGCCTCCACCAGCGGAAGCTCTGGCCGCCCCCTCACCTTCTATCTAGACAAGAACCGTAGTGCAAAGGAGTTCGCCTATATCTCCTCCTTCTGGGCGAATATTGGCTTTGATTACCGCACCGATAAACGCGCCGTACTACGTGGCGTGCATTTCGATAATGTCGATGAGAAGCCTTGGCAATATGATGCGGCGCTTAAAGAATTGCGCCTTTCGCCTTTTCATTTAACGCCTGAGAATATGGAAATGTTCATCCAACTGATGCATGATCATAAGGTCGATTTTCTGCATGGTTATCCGTCGAGCATTATCGTATTTGCCGATTATATTATCCGTGAGAAACCGGAACTCCCAGCCTCACTAAAAGGGATTCTACCGGTATCGGAGGCCACTCTCCCACATCAACTTACGCGATTCAAACAAGCTTTCCCCCAATGTCAAATTACCAAATATTATGGGATGAGTGAAAAAGTTCTGATTGCCGGACAGGTCGGCGATAATGCAGAGATCTACGATTTTGAACCGCTCTACGGCCACGCAGAATTGATCGATGGCATTGGCCAACCCGTCTTAGAACCGGGCCTTACTGGACGCATCATCGGCACGGGGTTTATCAGTATGGCCATGCCATTGCTGCGCTATGATACGGAAGATGTCGCGGATTTACGCCATCTTGGTACGGCTGAAAATAACTACCGTTTCCGCGTGACTCATATCCGCGGACGTTGGGGTGAGGAATATGCACTCGGCAGCAATAACGAGCTGACCTCTATGTCGGCCATTAACATCCACTCGACGGAATATAGCAAAGTGCATGTCTTCCAGCTACATCAGGAGGTTCCAGGCGAAGTGACGATCAAGGTCATCCCCAAACCCGATATTACCGCTGAAATGCTGCAACCTTTTTGCGAAGAGATTCAAGTGAAAGTCGGTGATAGCATCAAATTCACGCTAGAGCTGGTGGATGATATTCCGTTCAATACCGATAACGGAAAACGCAAATTCATTGATCAAAAGATCGACCTCAAACCTTTCATTCAACGCGCGGAAGACGGGTGAGTAAGGATATTCATATCCTAATGGCCGCGCCCGGTAAAGGTACGGGTAAAGGCGGAGTCGTTCGCCAAGCACAGTATTTGGTGGGAGAAGCTGCCAAGCATGACGATGGTATGCGCTTTTCATGGCTATCCACCCACAGCGCCAATAAGCTATGGCCAATTTACTTTATGGGCACGCTGTTACGGTTCCTATGGTTAGCGCTCACCGATAAGCCCGATACGATTCATCTTAACATTGCCAGCAAAGGCAGTTTCTATCGCAAATGGATCTTATTCCGCTTCGCACAATTTTTTAACATTAAGCATATCGCACATCTGCATGGAGGCGGATTTTCTGACTTTTACGAGAATGGATCAACAGCCACGAAGCGCCGGATCGAACACCTCTTCACCACCGCCTCATCCGTTATTGTACTGGGCAAAATATGGAAAGCCTTTGCAGAAAAGATTGGCGTGAGCGAGGCGAACATTCATCTTATCCCGAATGCTGTCCCCACCCCGCGAGAAGCCAGCAAAGGCGGCGGTGACATCCCACATATTATTTTCGTCGGGCATTTATTGCCGCGCAAAGGCGTGGGTGAGTTGATTGATGCATTGGCAGCGTTAAAAGACATCCCTTGGCGCGCAACCTTGGCAGGTTCCGGCGAAATGGAGAGATACCAAGAGCAGGTCAAGAGTACTGGATTAACGGATAGAGTCACTTTCGCTGGCTGGCTGGGTGATAGTGCTCTCACTCAGCTCTACCAGGAATCAGATATTTTGGTGCTGCCATCGCATATCGAAAATCAACCCCTAACTATCCTCGAAGCCATGGCGCATGGATTGGCCATTATTTGTACCAATGTGGGAACCGTGAAGGAAATTGTTAACGAAGATACGGCCATTATCATCGAATCGTCAGAAATAGCCCCCCCCCTCAAAGACGCCTTAATTACCTTCCTCGAAAACCTTGAAAAACGGCAGAAAACTGCGCATCTGGCAAGGACCAAACACCTCGAATTTCTGACCCTAGCTCGATACTATAGTGATTACTGCACAGGACTATTTAAACTAAGAGTATAAAGATATATAAGCCTATGTTAACTATTTTACTGCATAATATTAAGATAGATTAATAAAGAGGGCTTGTACACTTATGTCAATTACAGTTACCGGATTTGGAAAAAAGAACGTCGATGGCGTCAGTGGTAATGAGTATATTTGGGAGATTGAGAATACTGGCGGTACTGATGTTACTTATACTTGGACAGCGGTAGGCGGCGAAACCGGCACTATCTTAATAAAGGCAGGTGCTCTGAATCACCTTTATACGGATACGTTAGATGATATTACCATCACCGATGGCGCAACGACCATCGCATCAGGTACCTTTAATGACATTACGGCTCCCGGTACTTATAAACTCGGTACAGCAGCTAACACATTCTACGGTCATGAAGGTAACGATAAAGTGAATGCCCAAGGTGGCAATGACTATCTTGAAGGTGGCTTAGGCAATGATACCCTCCTTGGTGGTGGCGGTGTCGACACTATTTACGGTGGCGAAGGAAACGACTCAATACGCGGCGGTGGCGGCTCTGATATCGTTTACGGTGATAATGGCGATGACATCCTTGATGGTCAAAATGGTAATGACTATATTTATGGTGGCGCTGGTGCAGATACAATTACCGGTGGCGCTGGTACTGACGTTTATGTTTATACGACCACAACCGATTCAACCAGCAGCGCATCGGATGTGCTAACCGATTTCGTCAGCGGCGAAGGGATTAGCCTTGCCGCACTCGGCATCACCGGCATTGGCGCTGGCAGTGATAAAATTACAATTACCGATGATGGTACCGATAGCACCATCTCGCATAACAGCTCTAGCTTCCAAATTATTGTCCAAGGCATTACCGGCATGAATGCGGGACATTTCATCTTTGATGGTGTAACCGGCCCGACCGAATTTGCCGATACCTTAGTTGGCACCACGGACGATGATGTGATTGACGCGCTCGGCGGTAACGATAGCGTGACCGGCCTAGCTGGATTAGACAGCTTCATCGGTGGTGACGGCAATGATACGCTTGATGGCGGCGATGGCGCAGATACGCTTAATGGCGGCGCAGGTAATGATAGCCTCATTGGTGGCGATGGCATCGATAGCATCCTTGGCGGCAGCGGCGCAGATACGATCGATGGTGGCGCAGGCAATGATATCATCATTGCAAATGGTAGCACGGACGTTATTTCGGGCGGAACCGGCGACGATAACATTAATGCCGGTGGCGGTAATGATACCATTAACGGTAACGCAGGTAACGATACGATGCTAGGTGGCAACGGTACGGATACGTTCGTGATTGATGCCAATGCTGGCGATGCGGATGTGATCCTATCTTTCGATCCAGCAAGCACGCCTGATACCGTTGACTTAAGCGCTTTTAGTGACCTGTATTTTGACGATATCGTCAGTCAAGTCGGCGCGCATGTAGTCGTCACCCTACCGAATAGCCAGACACTGACTTTCTATAATGTGAATCTCGTGGACTTTAGCGCAGCTAATTTCGTCAATATGAATGCAGGAACTAACCCAGTTGCTGGCCCAACGCCAAATGCGGATACGCTTGATGGTACTTCTGGAGCCGATACGATTGATGCCCTAGGCGGTAACGATGTTGTCAATGGCTTAGGCGGAAACGATACATTGGACGGTAATACCGGTAACGATACCCTTAACGGTGGTGACGGTAACGATGCTCTAAACGGCGGCGCGGGTGATGATATCCTAACCGGTGGTGCAGGTAACGATACCATGACCGGTGCTAGTGGCTCTGACACTTTTGTGATCGACAGCAATGGTGCAGATGCAGATACGATCAATGGTTTTGATACGAGCGTTAGCACAAGCCAAGTGGATTTGAGCGCATGGGGTGGAAGCCTTTATTTTGAAGATCTAAACCTGAATCAAGTCGGTGCTCACTCCGTGTTAGATTTTGGTAATGGCCAAACGCTTACCTTCTTAAACACCACCGCAAATGATTTCACTATCGACCACTTTATTGGTGTTCAAGCGGGTAGTGACCCAAGTGTTTCAGGTCTTGTGATTGAGGGTACCGTGGGTGACATTGCGGTCGCAGACCGTATCACTTCAATTAACCTTGGTGACTTTGAGGTCGCTGATTTTAACGGCGATGGCACATTAGATATCCTCACGCAGAATGGCTCTTACGGTGATGGCCTTGTATGGCTAAACGGCACAGATATGAGCGTGAACCGCGTCACTTCATTCGATCTTGGCAACCATAAAATTGCTGATGTAAACGGCGATGGCACCCTTGATATCGTCACGGACCTTTACGGGGGCGCTGGCTGGTATAATGGCGCAAACCCAAGCGAGTTTAACCGTATTACCTTTAATGGTGTGGGTGATTTTGAAGTCGCGCATGTGAATAATGATGGCATCTTAGATGTCGTGGGTAATCAAGGCACGTATGGTAATGGTTCGCCGCTCGTAGGCGCGCTTTGGTATGATGGCTCCACTGGTGCAAGTAATCGTATCACTTACAATGATCTTGGAGAAAATTTCCAAGTCGCTGATATTGATGGCGATGGCGCGGTTGAATTCCTCTCGAATGATGGCACATACCAAAATGGTATCGAGATTAAAGGTCTCACTTATTATGAAATTGATGGCACCCACTTACGCCACACATTCTCAGGTGATTCTGGCTTTACTGTGGGTAACTTTGATCTTGATGGTGGCCTAGAAGTCCTCATGCAAGATTCTGTTTATGCAAGTGGCGCAGTCGCCGCTGGCCCCGTCGTATTCCAAGGCGCAAACCAAGGCACACGCTTTACTTATAATGACCTCAATATTTTCGGTCATGGTGATGTAACAGGCGATGGCTCGGAAGAAGTCTTCAGCAGTGGCGGTAGCTTCAGCAACGGCACTGCAATTCCCGGCATCATCCAATATAACCCTGACGGTTCTTTTGAGCGTATCAGTTATAGCGAAGCAGATGTTCTCGAAGTGGCGGATTGGGATGGCGATGGTACAGGCGACCTTCTCGTATCAGGCGGCGTATTTGGCAACGGCCTCGTTCACCTAGAGACAGGTGTCGGCAATAACGATATCCTAACCGGTGGCGGCAACGCAGATACGCTTATCGGTGGCGGTGGCGATGACACCCTAACCGGCAGTGCCGGCAATGATGTATTCCAGTTCGGTAACGGATTTGATAATGACACAGTGATCGATTTCTCAAACGGCAATAACACTCTGGCCTTCTCTACCGTATCTGGCATCAGCATCGCAGCCGACGTCCTAAGTGCTGCAGCGGTGGTAGGTAGCGATACCATAATCACCATCGCGGGCGAAGGAACCATCACCCTCGATAACTTCACAGGGCTCGATGCTTTAGATATCTCTATCTTCTAACAAATAACACTAATGCTTTAAACTCTCGCCCGCCTGGCTCATGTAGCTTGGCGGGCGATACATTTTTGTAAGTAATTTAAGCAACAGCCATATAAAGCGGCTATTTGTCACCGCATAGCGCTTCCACATACGACGCGGTTCTTGGATGATGCGGTACAACCATTCCAATCCTCTTTTTTGCATCCACTGGGGGGCGCGCGTGACAAAACCAGCAAACACATCCACCGAACCGCCAACACCCATGATGAATGGGATATCCATCATTTCCTTATAAGCCCCCATAATGCGTTCTTTATGCGGAGACGAAATGGCGATGAAGAGGCAATCAGGCTTGGAATCACGTATCGCTTCCATCACCTGCTGTTCATTCTCACGGTCATAATAGCCATGCTGAGTACCGGCAAATTCGAGTACTGGGTATTTGGCGGTTAAATTTTCGACTGCTTGTTCAAGTATCTCGGGCTTAGCACCTAGAATATAGGGTCGATAGCCTTTTTCAGCGCAAAATTTGAGTGTGTTATCCATCAGATCAACACCAGCGACGCGCTCTGGAATATCAAAGCCCGCCATACGCGCACCCCAGACGACGCCCATCCCATCAATATTAATTAGGTCACTGCCGGATACATCGTGGTAAAGCGCTTCATCCTTCTGGCAATGCACCAATTTAGCGACATTGACGACTACATGCTGCAATGACTGCCGCTTCGTAATCGCCTGACCAATTAGGGCGAGAGTTTCTTCCATCGAAAGTGGGTCTAAAGAGCACCCAAGAAAAGAAATTCGCTTAGATTTAACCTCAGAGGGGATAAGAAAGGGGGTAAGACTACTCATGGTAGTAAACTGTTAGCAGCTTGTTTACTATTTGCAGCTATTAATTGAGAATATGACAAATTTACGCATCTTATCTGTGTTTGGCACCCGCCCTGAGGTAATTAAATTTGCCCCCGTGCTTAATGCACTACGCGCGAACCCCGGTGTGGAATCTATTATCGGCGTGACCGGACAGCATCGCGAAATGCTGACTCAAATGCTGAATCTTTGCGAATTAAAGCCTGACTTTAACCTCGACGTCATGCGCCCCAATCAAACCTTAAGCAGCCTAACTGCCACCGTTTTGAAAGAAATCGAACCAGCGCTGAAAAAACACAAACCCGACCGTGTGCTAGTACAGGGCGATACGACCACCGGCTTTGCGACGACCCTTGCTTGTTTTTATAGTGGCATTCGTGTTGGTCATATTGAAGCAGGCTTACGCAGTCACAATATCTACGCGCCTTACCCAGAAGAATTTAACCGCAAGGCCATTTCACTTTTGGCAGATATGCATTTCGCCCCGACCGAGCAATCAGCTGGCTATTTGCGTGATGAGAAGGTGGTACCTGAAGATATCTACATGACCGGTAATACCGTGGTCGACGCACTGCATTATTTCTCTAACTTATTGGACTCCAATGCCTCAATGCGCGCTGAGATGGAACAGAAGTTCTCTATGCTCGATAAGCGTAAGAAACTCATCCTTACCACCATGCATCGTCGTGAAAATTTTGACCTCGGCGTGGAAGTCGTCTGCAATTCACTCATTGAAATTGCCAATCGTGAAGATGCGGAAATCTATTTTCCTGTGCATTTGAATCCGAATATCCGTGGCCCTGTGCAAGAATTATTGGCGGACCACCCTTCTATTCACCTAGGCGATCCACTCGATTATCTTAATTTCATTTACCTCATGAACCGCGCTTATTTTATTATTTCTGATTCCGGTGGCGTACAGGAAGAAGGCCCTTCACTGAAGAAACCTGTGTTGGTTTTACGTGAACTAACGGAACGCCCTGAAGGCGTCACCGCAGGCGCTTGCAAACTCGTCGGAACAGACAGTACCAAAATCCTCCACGCGGCGACTGAACTATTAGATAGCGAAACCTCTTACCGTGCGATGCAGCAAGGTGAAAATCTATATGGCGATGGCCACGCTGCCACCCGCATTGTCGAACATATTTTAGAGCGCCACGGCGTTTCAACTACAGGAGTGAGTGATGTCAGAGCATCCATTTAGTACTATTTGTGTAATGGGCTTAGGCTATATCGGCCTACCCACTGCAACATTAATCGCCAGCCGTGGGCTGGATGTTATCGGCGTTGATAAAGTGCCGCATGTGGTCGAAACCATCAATCAAGGCAAAATTCATATTGTCGAACCTGATCTGGAAGGGCTCGTTACAAAAGTTATTAATGATGGCAAATTGAAGGCTTACGCAAACGCCAAGCCGGCGGATATTTTCATCATCACCGTACCGACTCCGATTAAGGAAGATAAATCACCGGATATGAGTTATGTCGATTCTGCGTTAGGGGAAATCGCCGAGCAGCTTCAACCGGGGAACCTCGTCATTATCGAATCCACCTCCCCTGTTGGCACAACGCAAGATGCGGCGGAGCTTTTAGCCGCCAAACGCTCCGACCTCACCTTCCCGCACACGCATGGCGAAGAAAGTGATATCCGCATCGCTTATTGTCCAGAGCGAGTGTTGCCCGGACAAATCATTACGGAACTCATGAATAACGATCGCATTATTGGCGGCATGACCGCGAAATGCGCCGAACTCGCCAAACGATTCTATCATGTCTTTGTTCGCGGCGACTGCCATATTGGTAGTCACGATACCGCAGAGCTGGTGAAGCTTTCTGAGAATGCTTACCGCGATGTGAATATCGCCTTCGCCAATGAACTTTCCAATGTGTGTCAGCATCATGATATTGATGTGCATCAAGTCGTCCAATTTGCGAATTTGCATCCGCGTGTGAATATCCTCAACCCGGGCCCTGGTGTCGGCGGACATTGCATTCCGATTGATCCATGGTTTATTGTTGACCGTGCACCGGATGTGACTCCCCTCATCCAAACAGCTCGACGCATTAACGATGAGCGTCCGCACCAAACCGCTCGTATTGTGCTGGATCACCTTAAAGAGCACCCCAATGCAAAAATCGCATGCCTAGGTCTTGCCTATAAACCGAATGTCGATGATCTGCGCGAGAGCCCTGCCATTGAAATTGTGCATGATTTGGTCAAAGAATATAGCAAAACGCTCTATGTTTCAGAACCGCATATTCAATCCCTACCTGACTCCTTAACAAAATACCCTAATGTAAAACTGACCGATGCCCTTTCAGCCGTCAATGAAGCAGATATTATTGTGACATTAGTGAGTCATCGTAGCTTTGACTACATCAGCAAAGATGCAATGAAAGATAAGATTTTATTAGATTTCTCAGGTGTTTGGAAGAAATAAGCTTAACGGTTAGCGCTAAGGTTACCCTTATTTAAACTCTCATGCGCAAATAGAGCCAACAATTTACCTAAAATGCCAAAGAATGATCATAAAAGATTAACCTTTCTGCTCCATAATCAGATTATACGATAACAGAGCAACTTAGATTCGAGACAGAAAATGGCAAACGGACAAGTATTAGAAAAAACCTCATACCTTGAATCACTCGCCTTAGGCGCTTTTTCATGGAGCGACCTAAAACGTGCAGTCGAAACAGCAAAGCGCCCCCCTAGTTTGACAATGCGCTTCACTAAATCATTTATTGATACAGCTGCTGTCGTTGCTTCCACTCCCTTTATTATTCCTGTTTTTGCCGCGATTGCCATTGCCGTGAAACTCGATAGTGAGGGCGATATCTTCTTTAAACAAACACGTACCGGCCTTGATGGAGAAACGTTCGAGATTTATAAATTTCGCACAATGACTCAAGATGCTGGTCAAGAGCGTGAGGCAAGCCAGAGTCAAGAGAATGACTCTCGTCATACTCGTGTTGGCCGTTTCTTACGCCGCGCTAGCTTGGATGAGCTACCTCAATTAATTAATATTGCTAAAGGTGAAATGTCGCTAGTCGGCCCTCGCCCACATGCACGCTACCATGATAAACTTTTCCTTAATTCGGTTCCTAACTATCCGAAGCGCTTTCGTGTAAAACCAGGTCTAACCGGTTGGGCGCAAGTGAACAACTGCCGTGGCTTCATCGAATCTCACGAGCAAATTGCTAGACGCACCAATTTCGATAATGACTATATCGATCGCTGGTCTATGAAGAAAGAGATTGCAACACTGTTTAAAACAGTCTGGGTTGTGCTAAGCGCTGTAAACGCACACTAAGTTTAAGTCTTTCCAAATCTCTGCTACTTATAAGAGGAAATACAAACCTCTAGGAGCTTCCTTATGTCTACTTATCGCCCCCCTTACGAGGATTATGCTTTTATTTTGCACCACGTCCTTAAAGTGCAGGAAAAGCTGGCGAGCTACGAAGAAGAAACCGCTCGCTTCATGATGGAGACTGCCAGTAGCTTCGCAGAAAAAGAACTAACCCCGCTTTATAATGATACGAATGATAAACATTTGGCGGCTAATTTCACGATCGCTGATGGCACTAACTTTGGCGAAGTCACCCTGCCCCCTGGCTATAAGCAAGCCTATGACACCTTCATCGAAACCGGCTTACAAGGCATTGTCGCTGATCCTGCTTATGGTGAAATGGCCGTCGGCCAACCGCATATTGTGGGCGCCGTGATTGACGAGCTTTTGCATAGTGCTAATGGAGATTTCTCGCTCATCCCCACCCTCACCCATAGCGCCTATTTGGGCATTTACACCTATGGAACTCAAGCACAAAAACAGAAATACCTACCGGATTTAAGCTCTGGGGTTTCCTCTGGTATTATGGCGATGACGGAGCCCAGCGCAGGCAGCGATCTGAGTAATGCCCGCACCTTTGCCGAACCTCAGGCTGATGGCTCTTATCATCTATCAGGTCAGAAAATTTACATTTCCGGTGGGGATAATCACTACACAGGCGTAAGCGACACAGGTAATATCATCCATGTCGTACTCGCCAAGGTAAAGGATACTGAAACCGGCGAGATAGATGACCGTGTCAGCATGTTTATCAGCTCTAAAATTCTCGTGGATGAAAATGGCAATCGTACCGCCAATAGCCTCGGCCCTATCGGCATTGAACATAAGATGGGTATGGCCGGTTCGGCCACTTGCACCATGGAATATAAAGCCGCCAAAGGCGAGTTAATCGGCGAACGTGGCAAAGGTATCGCCACCATGTTCGCAGTAATGAATGAAGCACGCAACCATGTTGCTCGCCAAGCAATCGGCTGTGCAGAAGCGGCTTTCCAGAAGGCCTATTGGTTCGCCAGTGATGCACAAGCAGGTCGCCGTATGGGACGTGCCCAACCTGAGCCTATAAGCCCGGAGAAAGAAGCCGATTTAATTATCACCCACCCTGCTGTACGCAAATTACTGCTAAAAATGCGCAGCCAAATTTCGGGCGCACGCATGTTCCAGCTTGATACTGCCTTGCAGATGGATCTTGCCAAAGAATCCGAAGAAGCCGCCGCTTGGGTAAGCCTTATGACCAATATTGTCAAAGCGCATGTTACCGAAATTGGCAGCCAAGTAACCGATGCCGCGATTCAGGTTTACGGAGGTATGGGATTCGTTGAGGAAAGCGGCATCGCTCGCCATTACCGCGATGTGCGCGTGACCCGAATCTATGAAGGCACCAACCAAATTCAAGCCGTTACCTTACTACGTCAAATGAAACACCTGCCAGTCTTTATCACTAAAATTCAGCACTTTATTGATGTAACCTCACTCAAAGAAATCGCTACGCAGCTACAAGAGTCTCTGCATGCAGTTCAACGTGTTAGCGAAGCTCTCACTTCAGGTGATTACAATCATTTCGCCAGTGGTGCGGATGAGCTATTGGAACTGATGGGAATCGTGGCGCTTGGCTATTATCACGGGCTTTGCGCACAAGCAGCAAGCGAAGCGAAAAGCACCCCTTTCACCCAGACCAAGCTAGCCGATGCAAAATTTTATTACGCCCATATCCTCACCAATCATTGTGCATTGGAGAAACGTGCCCTCGCAGGGATTGATGCGCTTAATATGCCGAATGTTGCACTCTAACTAAGTTGCTTTCTGCTACCGTTCCATAGTATGACGGCTGCATGAGTAGCCGCGTCCTCCTGAGTTTAGAAGATATTGTCCTTAGCTTCGGCGGAAAACCGCTTTTTGACGGCCTCACCATGCACATAAATGAGCGTGAGCGCATTTGCTTAGTCGGCAAAAATGGGGTCGGCAAAACCACCCTCATGCGCATGATGACTCAGGATTTAGAACTCGATTCTGGAAGACGTTTTATCTTGCCCGGCACCAGCATCGGATATCTCGCCCAGAAGGTGAAATTCTCCCCTGATGATACCGTCAAAGAATTCGTCCTCTCCGGCCTCCCCACAGACCAGCAAAATGAAGAAAATGCCTATCTGGCTGATATGGTCATCGCACCACTCGGGTTAGATCCTAGCTCACTCATGCGCCCCCTTTCCGGCGGGCAGTTACGCCGCGCCGCACTCGCGCAAGCACTCGTGCAAGACCCAGATATTCTACTGCTCGATGAGCCAACCAACCATCTCGATTTACAAGCGATTGAATGGCTGGAGGGCTATTTAGGCGGCTATCACGGCGCACTAATTATCGTGAGTCACGATAGACAATTTCTCGCCAATGTTTCGCGCAAAGTCTTCTGGGTCGATCGGGGTAAACTGAAAGTTTGTCCCTTCGGTTACGCGAAATTTGAAGATTGGCTAGAAGAGCAAGTCGGACAAGAAGCACGCGAATTACAGAATCTACAAAAGAAGGTGCAAGCCGAACATGGCTGGACGCAAGGCGGCGTCACTGGCCGCCGCAAACGTAACGTCCGCCGCCTGCGCGAGCTCGGGAAATTACGCGACAAACTCAGAAGCGACAAAGCTGCGTACCGGCAACGCTCGCAAAAAATCTCGCTGGATGCACTGGAAACGCCGAACGCATCCAAGGTAGTCGCCGAATTTAAAGATGTTGGGAAAAGCTTTGAACGTGATGGTCATAAAACCAGAATTCTTGATGATTTCAATCACATGATCCTCAAAGGTGATCGGCTGGGTATCCTTGGTAAAAATGGCTCGGGGAAATCGACTTTCCTTAAAATGCTGACACGCGAACTTGAGCAAGATAGTGGTCATATTTTCCGCAGCAAAACGCTCGAGATTTCCTATTTTGACCAGAACCGTAGCGACCTCGACGTGAATAAAACGCTCTGGGAAACGCTCTGCCCCAATGGCGGGCAGGACGTATTTATTGGCCGTGGCGCAGATCAAACCAGCATCCATGTTTGCGGTTATTTAAAGAAATTCTTGTTCGACCCTGCCATTGCACGCGATAAGGTAGGCACACTTTCGGGCGGACAGCAAAACCGCTTACTCCTCGCTAAAATCCTAGCCAATCCCGGCAACCTCCTCATCCTCGATGAGCCAACCAATGACCTGGATATGGATACACTCGACATGCTGCAAGACATGCTGGCTGACTATCCAGGCACGCTCATTATCGTGAGCCATGACCGTGACTTCCTCGACCGCTCCGTGACCGAAATTCTCGCCTTTGAAGGCGATGCAGAAGTACTGAACGTGTTTGGCGGCTATAGCGACTATGTGCGCGAGATTTTAGGTCGTAAGCCGAAGCAGAAAGGCGAGAAATCTGGGAAGAAGGCGATCAAAACCTCTACGCCCGAACCACTCGATCCTATGAAAAAACCGCTAACATACGGCGAGAAGTTAGAACTTCAAAAAACTCCTGATGCGATAGAAGCCATCCAACAAGAGATGGAGAACCTTCAAATTAAACTGGATGATACCGGCCTCTATGAGCGCGATCCTAAAGGCTTCACACAATTGATTGCAGATTTTGATGCGATGAAGAAAGATTTAGGCGAAAGTGAAGCGCGCTGGCTAGAGCTCGAAGAACGTCAGATGAACACGCAATAATCGGCAATATTTATCTGCATCTACGCGAAGGACTAAGCATGGAAAAATTCACCCACCCCGATATTACTGCCAAAGGCGAACAGCGCGCTTGGGTAAACCTAACCAAGCTCGAAACCTTATGGCTCAATACCGGTACGCTTTGCAATATCGAATGCCAAAATTGCTATATCGAATCCAGCCCTAAGAATGACCGCCTGGTTTATTTAAAACTTGATGAAGCGCGCGAATATCTCGACGAGATTGAACGGGGAAACCTCGGCACAGTTGAGATTGGTATTACCGGCGGCGAACCCTTCATGAATCCAGATATCACCCCCATAATGGAACTGATCTTAGAGCGCGGATTTAAGCTACTCCTACTGACAAATGCGATGAAGCCAATGGAACAAAAACGCGAATCATTGCTCGGTTTACTGGCGCGCTTCGGCGATCAAATGACCGTACGCATTTCGGTGGATCATTTCACCCCAGCCCTGCATGAAGAAGAGCGCGGCGCTAGTACGTGGGAACCAATGCTAAAAGGCCTACAGTGGCTCTCCTCACAAGGATTCCATATTGATATTGCAGGCCGCACGCGTTGGGGTGAGGATGAGACCGAATTACGCGCAGGATTCTCCAACCTCTTCAATGTATTAGGCGTAAAAATTGATGCACAAGATAGCAAAAAACTCATACTCTTTCCGGAGATGGATGAACAAGCCGAAGTGCCCGAGATCACCACTGATTGCTGGGATATTCTAAAGGTAAACCCCGATAGTATGATGTGCGCAACATCGCGTATGGTTATCAAACGTAAAGGCGCGGATAAGCCAAGTGTTTTGGCCTGCACCTTGCTGCCTTATGATGATGAATTTGAAATGGGGAATACCCTCAAACAAGCCGCAGGAAGCGTAAAGCTCAACCACCCTCATTGCGCAAAATTTTGCGTTCTAGGCAGCGGAAGCTGCTCAGTTTAGCCAATCCAATAATCGAGATTGAGAGGGAGATAAATTCGATTGCTTCAGCAAGTCTTCGTACAAATTTTGTAAATCTTCAGCCGTATCCACATCTTGCTCTTCAGGTAAAAATTCTACTTCAATCTCATATTTAGCAAGCTGCGTCACTAACTGCTCTAATGTTGAATCCTGGCTATATTCTACCGCCAACCAAACTTCTTGAGGGATTTCGATCGCAGCGGCAAAGAGATAAAAACCGCCATCCTCGCACGGGCCAATAATACATTTCTGCACAGAATTCGATAAGGCTTCCGCAGCCCCCTCAATAACCTGTGGCGAAAGCTGCGGACTATCCGTTCCCATCAGCATCGCCGCACCATATTCGTGTTTCAGCTTACAATAAACCTGATGCAAACACTGACCTAAGTCGCCCTCACCTGTCCAAAAACAGTCAAGATTCTTCCATTGCGGATGATTTATTCCAGCCTCTTCTGCCACCGCCCAATATGCAGTAATAGAAGCTGGCAAAGCCTGTACAGTCGCTTCCACTGCCTGCACACTTAAAGCATAAAACTCCTTTGCTTTTTCCACACCAATACCGGCAGCGAGGCGCGTCTTTACCGGTGAAACTTCTGCCGTTTTTGCGAAAATCCCGAGCCCTAACTTCATGCGGACAACCTCTGTTTCCACCCTAAATATTGGTGCATCATAGTGGTTCTAAGCCAGCCATTTTTCACATATTTTCGAGCACTTGTTTTAAGGGTCGCACCCACGGGCGATACGCCCACTCCTGCCTTATGCGTACGAATGACGAACAGGTTATCTTCACCATATTCAACATTCTCAGGATAACCGCCCAATTCTTCAAATAACGATCTTTTAATGCATAAACCCTGATCGCCAAAAGGGTTACTAAACAAGCGTGAACGCAGATTAGCCCCCCATGCATTGAGCTTCATTAGAAGTGAACCATCTGCAAAAGCTAAATCGAAATAAAGTAAATGCTTAGGGTACATTTTGATAGCTTGATTGAGTTTTGCAAGCGCATCATCAGGCAATTGCGAATCTGCATGCAAGAACCACAAATACTCGCCCGTCGCCTTTGCTGCTGCGACATTCAGGCTTTTCGCGCGGGTCCCTTCTTGCGATAGAATCACTTCACCATCTTTGGGTAACGAGTCGAGTAAAGCTTCATGCTGCGTTTCATTCGGCGCCAGTGGAATGATGATAGAGAGACTCACCATACCTTACGCTTGCAGCACTTCCATAAGCTCCCGCTTCGCCGCTGGAATTGCATGTACTGGAGTCAATAACGCCATTTTCAAGCTCTCGCGATACTCTGCATTTATCGGTGGAAGATCTGAATCCAACAAAGCCAAAAGCAACTTCTGCACTTGCTGTAGGCTTTCACCGTAACGGGCGATAATATCGGCAACGCTGGCATGTTGGCTTGGGTCTTCCATCCAACAATCATAATCGGTAGCGATACCAATGGTGGCATAACAAAGCTGCGCTTCCCGCGCGAGGAACACTTCGGGCACATTGGTCATACCGACTAGATCGCATCCAGCACTGCGCAAAAAGCAGCTCTCCGCTTTGGTGCCTAAACGTGGACCATCGACACAAGCGTACGTTTTACCCATATGTAACGTTAGCCCAAGTTCGGTGGCTTTACCGGCGATCCATTTTGTCATATTCGCACAGGTTGGTTCAGCTGTGGAGACATGCGCCGCCACGCCTTCGCCGAAGAAAGTACGTTCGCGATTACCCTTCACCCAATCAAAATATTGCGATGGAATGGCGAATTCACCCGGATGAATTTCTTCGCGCAAACTTCCCACAGCGGATAGGCCGAGTAGCTGCTTTGCACCCAATGCTTTAAGCGCATAGATATTCGCACGGTAATTAAGCTCATGCGGCAAAAGCTCGTGATGCGCGCCGTGACGAGGCAAAAACAGCAACTCATGCTGCCCATACTTAACCTTCGCAATCGGTGCCGATGGCTTGCCAAAGGGCGTCTTCACTTCCACCTGCTCCATCACTTCAAAGGCATCAATATGGTAAATGCCCGTACCACCAATAATGGCTAGCATTAGCAGCAAGCTCCGCTAACCGTGGGTTCCGTGCCTGCAAGTGCCGGTGAACAATCGAACGCACCATAATGGGTAGAACGATCTCCCTCCACACGGAAATGCTGGCCGTAATGGGTTTCCGAAAGCATCTGCGCAGTGTTGCCGCAAACGGGAACCGGTTGTCCAGTTTTGAAAAAATGGTGATCATCCAATGTGAAGCCATGCGGCGAGCCTTCAATCGTGCCGTTATAGTAAGCGACTTGACCGTAATCTTCGCAAAGATCTTCAAAATCGCATTTGAAGCTGCGGATCGTGAGGGAATAGAAATCGATCATGCCAGCCTTGCGCACGACCTCTGGATCGTGCAACTCAATTGGCCCGCTATCGACAACACGATAATCGACACAGCCAACATTACGCAACATTCGACGGAAATCTTCAACATAAAGCGCGCCACTCAAACACTCACCGAAGAGCACAGAATCATGAGTTAGCGCTTCTGGCACACGACGGCCAGTGAAGACATCCGAAAAATACAACTCGCCGCCCGGTTTGAGGATACGGAAGATTTCAGCGAAAACCTGTTCTTTGTTTGGCGAAAGATTGATCACGCAATTAGAAGTCACCACATCAACCGAATTATCGGGAATTCCAATGGTTTCCAAATCTTCGATATAGCCTTTATGGAATTCGACATTGGGCTGCTTAAAGCCAAACTTATCCATGTGCCAACCGAGCGTGCGGCGCGCCACTTCGAGTTGGTTATCGGTCATATCCACGCCGATCACTTTGCCCGATTCTCCAACCAACTGCGAAAGTAAATACACATCACGTCCGGTACCGCAGCCTAAATCCAGCACGGTTAGTCCTTCAATCGCAGGGGGGATGGGTGAGCCACATCCGTAGAATTTCGATTGCACTTCCTCATGAATATTAGCCATAAAGGGACGCAAACGTGCAGGCATTGCATCAATCGGACAGCAAGCGCTTGTGAGCAAATCTTCCTTCGTCTTTAGCACTTCGCCGTAATATTCTTTGACGCTTTCGGTAATTTTCATGATCTCTCCTTCATTCGCCCTATGCCTATAGCACATTATGCCTTATCGGCGCCAGCGATGGAATTTCCCCACCAAGTTAAGCGCCCATTGCGGCGCATGCGCTTTCTTCCATTCACCGGCGGCAAACTTATTCGCCTCCGCTAAAGTCGGATAAATATGGATGGTGCCGAGAATCTTATTCATACCGAGACCGTGCTTCATTGCCATCACATATTCAGCGATCAAATCACCTGCATGCGTACCAACAATCGTCACACCGAGAATCTTATCTTTACCCGGTTTCGTCAACACTTTGACAAAACCATGCGCTTCCGAATCCGCAATGGCACGATCCAAATCGTCAATACCGTAGGTCGTGACTTCGTAAGGAATATTTTGCGCTTTCGCATCTTTCTCGTTCAGCCCCACACGCGCAACTTCAGGATCGGTAAAAGTCGCCCAAGGGATCACGCTATAATCAACTTTGAACTTTTTAAAGGGTGCAAACAGCGCATTAACGCTCGCATACCACGCCTGATGCGCCGCCGTATGGGTGAATTGATAAGGCCCCGTCACATCGCCACACACATAGATACTCGGGATGTTCGTTTGTAAAAACGGGTTGGCCTCCACCGTTCGATTCTCACGCAATTTAACGCCTAATTCTTCCAAACCAAAATCAGAGATATTAGCGGCACGACCAAGCGCAATGATGACTTGATCAAACTTAACCTCCACCTCTTTACCTTCATGCTCGCAGATGACTTTACCTTTTTCGAATGCCTTGGCTTTATGGCTAGTGAGGAGGGTAATGCCATCTTTCTCAAATTTATCGACAGCGAGTTCAATCACCTCCTCATCCTCACGAATCAAGATCTGTGATGCCATTTCAATCATCGTGACTTGTGAGCCCAAACGTGCGAATGCTTGCGCCATCTCCGCACCGATAGGCCCGCCGCCAAGCACGGCGAGGCGTTTGGGAAGTTCTTTCAAATCCCATAAAGTGTCGCTAGTGAGATAGTCGATATCCTTTAAGCCCGGAATTGGTGGCACGAGAGGACGCGCACCCGTCGCCACGATAATCGCACGCGCAGTGATTTTCTCACCATTAATTTCGACCGTGTGTGGATCAAAAATCTTCGCCTCTCCTGTATAGCAATCGACACCTAATTTCGTATAGCGCTCAATAGAATCATGCGGCTCGATCGCCTTCACCACATCCTGTACGCGCTGCATTACATCGGCAAAGTCAAACTCGACCTTTGTACTTTTAAAACCGAACTCCTGCGCACGTTTGGCATAAGAAAGCATCTTGGCGGAACGCAATAGCGCTTTACTCGGCACACACCCCGTATTAAGGCAATCACCGCCCATTTTGTGACGTTCAATCAATGCTACTTTTGCCTTCACTGCTGCGGCGATATAGGAGGAAACTAACCCAGCAGAACCACCCCCAATCGCGATGAGGTTATAATCATATTTAGACATCAGATTTTTTTCTTTCGTAAAAAATTGAGTGCCTTTTTCGCAATCAAAGGGAATAACCCCAAAGCAACAAAAGCGGCGATTAAACTTGGCGAGGCGATATCGGAGAGGCTCGTCACTTTACCAAGCTCCGTGCCAGCGTAAACATAGGCGACCGTCCCCGCGAGCATCCCTAATTGACTGACCCAATAGAAGGTAGAGGTCTTTATCGGCAACAACGCCATAAGTACGTTAATCACAAAGAACGGCACTACTGGCACCAAGCGCAGCGCAAAGAGGTAAAAGGCACCCTCTTTTTCGAACCCCTCATTAATCTTCGTCATGTGCTGGCCGTATTTCGCCTGAATCGAATCTCGCAAAAGAAATCGCGCCATCAGAAAAGCTAACGTCGCACCGATAGAGCTGGCGAAGCTGACCATAATCAACCCGCTCACAAAGCCGAATAAAGCGCCCGCAAGTAGCGTAAGAATGGTCGCAGCTGGCAAGGAAAGTGCCGTCACCATGACATAAACTCCACCAAAAAGCGCAAGGGTGAACGCTCTATTCTCAGCGTAGAATAGCTTCCAGCCTTCACGCTGAGCTTTAATATTGTCCAACGTAAAATACAGCTGAAGGTCAAACACAAAGAAAGCAGCTATCGCCGCAGCGATCAGCAATACCATTAAAAGTTTCAATAATTTTTGTCTCGTCATGCTTATTCATTCGCTCCCAAAAGAGAAAGCATTACAGAGAAAGCCACTCAAAGGAATGAGTTTCTTTGCTATAAGGTAACACTAGGCCCGCAGAAAAATCAAACTAAGTTGAATCAGCTTGGCCAACCTTAAACCTCAACTTACAAGAATATAGAGTTCAGACTTCGCGCTTCAAGTTGGCTTTCAGCGCCAAGAGATAACTCACCAGATAGGCGCTGCCAATGATCATCGAAGGAGTGATCGTCTGCCAAATATCAGGCGTGCCTGAAATATAATGTGCGCCGTAGCTAAAGAGTGTGACCGAACAAAAGCTGCAAACATAACCGATAGCTACTCCACGCCGCCCGCCGCCAGAGCGCAAGAAGACCCAACGTGCGAAAAGGGTAATCACGAGCGTCACTGTGAAAGAGGTGGCCGCTTGCACGAGCCCTGCACGCAGCCAAACATCTGTCGCATGCTCAGAATTCGCATAGGCCGCCCAGCCGCCATAAACAAAGGCCGCCGCAATCGAGTTAAATGTAGGGGAGAGAATCATTACGGCGTTATTCCTACGCTAACTGCAAAACATTACAACCTAGAATATACTAAAGCGCCTAATGCTTCGCCGCTTGGGAAATACCGATACCGGTTTGCGCACGGATATATTGTGCCTCAAATTTCTCACGGTCAAGCGTAGCTTGCGCTGACTTATCCGTAATAGAGAATAACCAAATACCGACAAAGGCCGCACTCATAGAAAATAAAGCCGGGTATTTATACGGGAAGATTGCTTCCTCAAAACCGAATACCGCGACCCACACCACAGGGCTAAGCACCACCAGCCCGATGGCAACGAGTAAACCTGCGGCGCCTCCGATGAGCGCTCCGCGTGTGGTCAGCTTCTTCCAATACATGGAGAGCAACAGAACCGGGAAGTTCGCGCTCGCCGCAATGGCAAAGGCCAGCCCCACCATAAAGGCGATGTTTTGCTCTTTAAATAAAATGCCCAAACCAATCGCCGCCATTCCTAAACAAAGCGTCGCAACTTTAGAAACCCGCATCTCCTTCGCTTCATCGGCGTCGCCTTTTCTGAACACATTAGCGTAAAGATCATGCGAGATTGCCGAGGCTCCTGCGAGTGTAAGCCCCGCCACCACGGCCAAAATCGTTGCGAAAGCTACGGCAGAGATGAAGCCCAGTAGGATGTTACCCCCCACCGCCTCGGCCAGATGGATCGCCGCCATATTATTGCCGCCAATCAAACCGCCTTCTGCGGTAAGATAGGCAGAATCCGTACCCACAAGCACAATTGCGCCAAATCCGATAATGAAGGTAAGAAGGTAGAAATACCCGATAAATCCAGTCGCATAAAATACCGAACGACGCGCTTGTGTGGCATCCTTAACCGTAAAAAAACGCATCAGGATATGCGGCAAACCGGCTGTTCCGAACATCAAAGCTAACCCTAAGGAGATCGCGGAGATGGGATCCGACACTAACCCGCCGGGCTGCATAATAGATAACCCATCTGGATGCACCTCCACCGCTTTGGCAAAGAAAAGCTGGAGATCAAAATTAAATTGCTGCAATACGAGGAAAGCGATGAGAGACGCACCAAATAGCAGCAAAACAGCCTTGATAATCTGCACCCAAGTGGTCGCCAGCATCCCGCCGAACGTGACATAAAGGATCATCAACGTGCCGACGATGACCACCGCCGAAAGGTACGGTAACCCGAATAACAACTCGATTAGTTTCCCTGCCCCCACTACTTGTGCGATGAGGTAGAGCAATACGGTGATCAGCGACCCACAGGCTGACAGCACACGAATAGGTGCTTGTTTCAAACGATAGGAAGCCACATCTGCAAACGTATAGCGGCCCAAATTACGCAAGGATTCGGCGATAAGAAGCAACACAATCGGCCAACCAATCAGGAAGCCGATAGAATAGATTAAACCATCAAAACCCGACGCAAATACCAACGCCGAAATCCCCAGAAAAGAAGCAGCAGACATAAAGTCTCCCGAAATGGCCAAGCCGTTCTGGAAGCCAGTAATGCCTCCACCAGCGGTATAGAAAGAGGCGGCGGTTTTAGTCCGGCGCGCGGCCCAATAAGTGATGCCTAACGTCGCTCCGACAAATAGTACGAACATGATGATGGCGGTCTCGTTCAACTCATGCATGATTATTGCTCACTCAACTTTTTTTGAATTTCTTCCACCAACGGCTCAAGGCGCTGGTTCGCAAGATACACATAATAACCGGTGATCATAAAGGTCAGTAGGATCATCCCAAAACCCGCATAGATGCCTAAAGAGATAACACCCTGCCCCACCGAGGCACTGAGTGATTCCGGCGCGAAAGCAATCGTTAAAATAAAGGCAAAATAGACGATCACGGTCAAAAAAAGCAGCGGCCAAACCAGCCTACGCCGCTTCGCAAGCAATGCTTGATATTCCGGCATTTTTGCAATCGATTTATAATCGTAATCAACCATCGAATCAGACTTCCAACTTCACTATCAATCGAGCGGCTTTAGCCCAATCGACTTGCTCGACGCTTTCAATACCGTCACTCAACTCCTCAAGAATTTCGAACTGAATCGCACCACGGTGCTGAGCCTCCGAATAGGAAATTTCTGGATGAAACACCACCATCGAATAGCGCGGGATGAATTTGCCTTCGTAACGCTTCTCAAGCTCGAATCCAATTTCTTTTTTGAGCTGGAATTTTGGATCCGCCGTTGTCTCAGACATCTCCACAAAGTTCTCAAGTGCCATATCCGCAATGGCATCGGTATTGGGTTTTCGAATATATTGCAGCTCGTCAAATAGTGCATCCCAATCAAGGTGACTGCCATGCTTATCCAACAAGCGTCCCAACTCAAAGCAATCTTCAAAGCCTGAATTCATCCCTTGCCCGAAAAAGGGGACGATCGCATGAGACGAATCTCCTAGCAAAATCGACTGCTCGCCAACTCTCCATGGGAAACACTTCACCGTCACCATTGAGCCTGCATGATTCTCAAAATACTCCTGCTTTAAATCCGGCATCATTCGTAAAGCATCGGGGAAATATTGCTGAAAGAAACCTTCAACCTCTTGCTCCGTCTTCAAACTATCAAAGCTATTCTCACCCTCATGCGCCATATAGAGAGTGCAGGTGAAGCTACCATCCAGATTCGCTAGCGCCATAAACATAAAATCTTTGCGCGGCCAGATATGCAGAGCATTAGGGTCGATCGGATGGCTACCATCCACATTAGCAGCAATGACGAGTTCTTTATAGCCATGGCTTAGGAAATTTTGCGAATAATCAAAATTAACTACCTGATTCAACATCGCCTTGCGCATGGCCGAGAAGGCACCGTCCGTGCCCATGGCTCGTTCCACCGGCACGGTTTCAGACGCATTTGTCTGATCATTATGAAAAGTCAGCGTTTTCGCTTTAATATCATAATCGGTACAGGTGCGATGGAACAGCACCTCAACATTATCGTGCGCATCTGCTGCTTCTAGTAGCAGCTTATTGAGCAAGCCACGTGAGACGGAATTAATCACCTCGCCCTCATGCTGACCGTAAGGTACTCGATTGGTCTGGCCTTCCACATCATGCAGCATCCGCGCACTGACTGGAATCGCAAGTTCCATCGCTTTCTCTTTTAAACCTACACGTTCCAACGCTTGTATCCCACGTGATGTCAGCACCAAATTGATCGAACGACCGGCGGCAATATCCACCTTACGCATATCAGGGCGGCGCTCATAGAGCTTAACTTGAAAGCCTTCATTGCCTAACATGACGGCAGCAAGCGAACCAACCAAGCCGCCACCTACAACATGAATTTCCTGACTCATGCGGCCACCTTTATATTTAATTCCTGCGCAAATATTTCAACAAAACGATACACATCAGCGTAGCTATTATAGAGCGGCATCGGTGCTACGCGAATGCAATTCGGTTCGCGCCAATCGCAAATCACGCCGGCCGCTTCGAGCGCTTCAAACACCTTTTTGCCATTTTCGTTCACAACGATGGAAAGCTGTGCACCGCGCTGATTCGTATCGCGAGGGGTTAGAATATCGAAAGCATCACACTTCAAGCTATCAAGTAGGAACTCCATATAACCGGTTATTTTTAAGCTCTTTTTGCGTAATTTATCCATTCCCACTTCATCGAAAATTTCGAGTGAGGCTTTGACTGCGGCAAGCGATAAAATCGGCGGGTTCGAGAGCTGCCAGCTTTCTGCGCCACCGATGGCTTTAAAGTTCGGACCCATCTTAAAACGAGTTTCTTTATCATGCCCCCACCAGCCGTTAAAACGTGGAAGGTCGGCTTGCGCATGACGTTCATGCACAAAACAACCTGACACACTACCGGGGCCAGAATTCAGATATTTATAACTACACCAGCACGCAAAATCGACACCCCACTCATGCAATTTGAGTGGCACATTCCCCGCCGCATGGGCAAGATCGAAACCGACTTGAGCACCTTTTGCATGACCGGCTTTGGTAATCGCCGCCATATCGAAAAGTTGGCCTGTATAATAATTTACGCCACCCACCATAATGAGCGCGATACTGTCGCCTTCACGTTCTATTAAATCCAGAATATCTTGCGTCTGTAAGGTTGTTTGGCCATCTCGTGGCTGCATTTCAATTAACGAAGTTTCTGGATCAAAACCATGGAAGCTAATTTGAGATTGTACGGCATATTGATCGGACGGGAAGGCGTTATTTTCAATCACAATTTTATGACGCTGCGCCGTGGGGCGATAAAATGACACCATCATCAAATGCAGGTTCACACTGAGCGTGTTCATCGCCACTACTTCGGATGGCTTTGCCCCGACGATCTTAGCATAGCTTTCCGCCAAAAACTCATGGTAGGGCAGCCATGGATTTTTCGCATGCATGTGCCCTTCTACGCCGAGCTTCTGCCAATCTTTCAGCTCTTGCATAATGGCACTTTCAGTACGCTTGGGTTGCAGGCCGAGCGAGTTGCCGCAAAAGTAAATCGACTCCTTGCCATGCGCCTGCGCAATATAGAATTCATCACGATAGTTTTTGAGTGGATCCTGTGCATCCAGCTCAACGGCAAAGGCTTTATCGGTGCGATAGTCAGTCATTTTTAGTTACCTCATAGAGAATTGGGTGGCTGGGTGCCGCGTCCATCATAAAGGCTGCGACTTGCAAATCGAGCAAATAGTTTCCGTCTTTAATCGCATCCACCACATAGATAAGTTCGGTGATAGTTTTGGGTGAAGGATTAGCGGCATCTACCGCGTGGCTGCCTTCTGGGATACCCCAATAGATATGGTGATTGGTGAGTTTTCCGTCATCATCCAGTCGGTCAACCGAAGGTGTATCAATCAAGACATGCTGCACGCCGAGTTCAACAATGAGACCCATTGCTTCGAGCGTGAAGAAGGGCGGCATATCGCAAGCATAATCGCCGCTTTGTTTGGCGAGTGCGTTGGGGGTGGTACGAATGATTAATGCTTTTAAGAAACCGTCATTGCGAGGAGCGTCAGCAATGAGGGTTTCTTTCAAGCTCTCCGCAGTAATTAACCTATCATCGGCCGCAAGCTCTACACTGTAAGTTTCATCTGTATCGTTGGGAGAAACGGGAGCAATCGTCACCAAACTCGCCGGCACCAAGCCGCCTTTAAAGACATCTGCGACTGATATTCGCGCATTGGAAATATGACCGACACATTCCGTATGGGTGCCATGCAAATGCGGCGCGAAGGTGAGCACCTCACAGTTACAACTTCCGCCCGCCCGCACATCACCAATATAATCACCTGCAGCATAAGCCACACCGCTGGCTGCGGGCGCGCCGAAAGCGGTTAGCCCTGCCCCATCGAATTTCACGGGGATAGTAATATCTAATGGATTATTCAGATTCGCGGTGAAGCTTTCGCCTGCAATTTCGAGATTTAATTTCATAGCCCTAACCACTCTTTTGCCGTGCCAGACAGCATCCGTTGTTTTTGTTCGCCCGTTAACAATGGCAAACGACGCATGCCATCAGCATTATCGCGGGCCAGCCAATGGAAATGACTCCACGCGGCTTCTCTATCTGCATCGGTCGATGGGAGGTGCTCGATCATATGACCGGGATAAATGCCCTTCGCTTGTGGATAGGGACAGCTATTACCTTTGGCATCTTTTAGGCTATCGGCATTAAACGGTTCGACCTCGCCTAGCGGGTAGGGATAGTCAGAACCCATGGCGATCCAGCTTGCACCAAGCGTATGGATAAGCAGCTCTAACACCCATGGATTATGGGTGAGCGTATCGGTGTAAATTTGACAATCACGCACCGCATCATACGGGTTCTGATTAGAAGCCTGCGTGAAGAGATCAGGGCGGCAATAGGCACCATGCTCCAAGCGCCCTAACAAACTGGGGAACACCCCGCCGCCATGCGCATAGAGCACGCGTAAATGCGGCAAACGCTCATGCACACCGCCACTACGCATCGCATCAAACGCAAGTGCGGTTTCCATTCCCATCGCAATCAGCCATGGTCGCCAGTTACGCGAGGCATGCATACGGGCTTTGAGTTTCGGTTCCGTCGGTGACATAAACCCACCCCATGGGTGGATGAAAATCGCCATACCCAACTCGGCCGCCGCCTCAAAGATGGCAAAGAATTTTGGATCGTCCAGCTCCTCGCCATTAATGTTGGAGAGGATTTCCACACCCGGCATGCCGAGCTCGTCACGAATACGGCGCATCTCTTTTATGGCAAGCTCTGGTGCACGCATCGGCAGCGCGCCGAGTGCGACAAAACGTTTCGGGAATTTCGCGACCGTCGCCGCATTATCATCATTGAGGATTCTGCAAATCTCTGCCGCATCTTGCCCGTTATCGACATAATCAGGAATCATCATCGGCGTCGGTGAAAGCACCTGAACCGAGACGCCAAAAACATCGCATTCATCAACGCGCACGGCGGCTTCATAGGCATTCGCCTCAATCTCACGCATCGTATCGCCGGTGTTATTAATCATACTAGCGCAGCATGGCTTGCTGGCATGCGCCTGAATACGCACGAACTCGCTATAATGCGTAAAGCGCGCAAGCTTCTCATACGTATCCGGCGAGAGGGTCGTATGCGTATGCACATCCCATTTCTCAGTCGGTTGATACGGATAATTCATCAAGATCCTTTAGGCGGCATGATGTGATTACACTCGCCACAAGTACGATTTTCTTCGCTATTCCAAAAACGATCAAACAAAGGAGGTAAATCATCGACAATGCTTTTGAGCGGCACAAATTCTTCGTGAATCTTGCTGTGACACTCATCACAATACCAGGCGAAACCATCAAGTTCGCCCTCAAAACGCTTACGCTCGATCACGAGGCCAACGGTATTCTCAAAGCGCTGCGGCGAGTGATGAATATGCGGCGGAAGCAAGAATATTTCACCTTGCTTGATGGTCACATCTTTCGGCTTTCCGTCTTCCATCACGCGCAAGATCATATCGCCTTCTAACTGATAGAAGAACTCCTCGCCAGGATCGTCATGGTAATCTTTGCGAGTGTTAGGACCGCCAATAACCATAATGATAAAATCACCTACCTCATACACCATCTTATTGCAAACAGGCGGTTTTAACTGGTCGCGATGCTCTTCAATCCACGCTTGAAGGTTGATGGGTGGCAAGTAGCTCATGGCTTAATCCTTCATCACTGCAACGCATTTTAGCTCAATAGCGATGGGCGTTGGCAGTTTGTTAATCTCAAGAGTCGTACGGCATGGCGGGTTCTCGCCGAAATATTCTTTCCATAGCGCATTATACGCTTTGAAATCATCATCCATATTGGTGAGAAACACGGTCACATCGACCAAATCTTCCCACTTCGCACCAGAGGATTCCAAAATATCGCGCACATTATTAAACACGCTGCGGCATTGTGCTTCAATATCATAATCGACAATCTTTCCACTTTCGTCCAACGTGACACCAGGAATGACTTTTGTACCTTTTTGGCGCGGCCCTACACCGGATAGAAACAATAATTCGCCCACACGACGCGCATGCGGATAAGCGCCAACAGGCTCCGGCGCAGTGCTTGAATTATGAACAACTTGGTTTGACATGTCTTATCCTTTTTAACGTTTATACAGGGCGTGTCACCGTTTTTTCTTCGGTGAAGAATTGCAGTGCACGCCATTTCCCTTCGCGGCCGATACCGGATTTTTTCATGCCGCCGAAGGGCGTATCCAAATCACGCAAGTTCCAGCAATTCAGCCAGACAATACCGCAAACCATCCCCTGGGCCATACGACTGGCTTTCGCGTCATCGCCCGTCCAGACAGAGGCGGCGAGGCCGTATTCAGTACTATTGGCGATCTCCAATGCTTCTTCTTCCGTTTCAAACGGCATGAGCGTGACAACCGGACCGAAAATCTCTTCCTGATTAGTACGACAAGTCGCAGGCAGGCCTTCTATTACCGTCGGTTCAATAAAGAACCCGTCAACACAACGGCCTTCCACAATGCGCTGTTTTCCACCGGCCAGAACCGTTCCACCTTCTTGTTTGGCAAGATCAATATAACCCAGAACCTTTTCCATATGATCACGCGAAACGGTCGCGCCATGGGTGGTTCCGACTTCTAACGGATCACCAATTTTAATCTCTGAAATCTTAGCAAGGAAATCCGTTTTGAATCTCTCATAAACCGACTTTTGCACCAGAATACGGGAACCACATAAGCAGACTTGCCCTTGATTGGCAAAAGCCGCCATGCGCACACCATCAAGCATATTCTCCCAATCCGCATCTTCAAAAATAATAGCAGGGTTTTTACCGCCCAGCTCTAATGACACTTTTTTAAGCTGCTTTGCCGCGCCAGAATAAATGATCGTTCCCGTCTCTGTGCCCCCTGTGAAGGAGATGGCGCGAATATCGGGATGATCGGTAATGGCCGCCCCCACACTTGCACCACGACCATGCAGGATATTGACGACACCTTTAGGAAAACCCGCATCATTGAGCAATTGGGAAAGCATAAAGGCCGTCATCGGCGTGACTTCCGAAGGCTTGGCAATCACGCAATTTCCTGCCGCTAAAGCCGGTGCTAATTTCCATGTAAAGAGGAGCAGAGGCAAATTCCACGGTGAGATAACCGAGACAATGCCAATGGGTGGGCGTAGCGTATAACTGCTGGAAGTTTCCTTTTCAAACCGCTCACCACCAAACTCTAATGCGGCCCCGGCAAAGGCACGTAGATTGGCAATACCGCGCGGCACATCGACCCTACCTGCTAGCGATACGGGTTTGCCATTATCAATGGATTCCGCACGGATGAAATCATCCTGTTTAGCTTCCATCAAATCGGCTAACCTATTGAGCATTACAGCACGCATCTGCGGCGTTGTTTGCTTCCAGCCTGGCCATGCGGCTTTAGCAGCATCGACCGCCGCCTGAACATCCGCCACATTTGAGTTTGAAATTTGACCGTAAATCTGCCCCGTCGCAGGCTCCACATTCTCCATAAACTCACCCGCTACCGGAGCAACCAGTTCACCATTAATGAAGTTGAGGATTCGAGTCATCGCTTAAAGACAGCCCGTGCGCCCGCCATCAACTGGCACATTAATACCGTTAATATAAGCCGCCGCAGGGCTCGCCAAGAAAGCAACGGCAGACGCCAATTCTTCAGGCGCGCCAAAACGACCGGCAGGGATAATCGCTTTTTCAGATTCGACCACTTGCTCAACGGTTTTGCCGAGCTTAGCGGCCTTGCCTTCAAATATCTCAGCAAGACGATCGGTATCGGTTGCACCGGGCAATACGTTATTGACCGTAATGCCGAAACCTCCCACTTCACCCGCCAGCGTTTTCGCCCAATTGGCCACCGCACCACGGATCGTGTTGGAAACACCCAACCCCTTAAGCGGCATTTTGACCGAGGTTGAAATCACATTGATAATACGGCCATAGCCTTCTGCTTTCATGCCCTCAAGCACCGCTTGCATCATCGCATGATTACCCAGTAAATGCTGCGTGAAGGCACCCAGAAGCTGTTCAGACGTGGCTTGATTGACTGGCCCTGCCGCAGGCCCGCCGCTATTATTGACCAGAATATGGATAGGACCATGTTGCGCCACATGCGCGCTGACCTTTGCAGTCAAACCAGCCGTGTCAGCGGCATCCGCCACGAGCACATGATGGCCTCCCCCTGCGAGGCTGGTTTTCACCGCCTCAAGGGCCGCTTCGTTACGAGCAAGCAGGGTGACGCTCGCGCCTTGGCTGGCGAGTTCAATGGCAGTCGCGCGGCCAATGCCTTTGCTGGCACCGCAGACGATGGCACGTTTTCCACTTAAGTTCTGAGTCATTTATTTCGCTCCCGTTGCATGATAATGGTAATGCATTTGTTGACTAATTTCCGCCGGAAGCTCCGGCAGTGATTTCGATGGAATTAAATACGCATTCAGCGCAAATATATCAGTAAAGATACGATGCTCAGCCACGGTGCGTAGCAAATATTCATAGCCTGATGAGCCCCCCGTTCCCATGCCCATACCGACCATACGTTGCACCATTAAGGCATGACGGAAACGCCAGCGAGCAAGTAGTTCATCGACATCCATAATATGTTTTAACAGCCCGAATGGCGCTTGTAGCACCGGTTGCTCACGGTAAATCGTAACGAAAAGCGCGGCTTGGAGCGCCTTATATGACATGCGCCATTCGCTCTTTTCATTTTTCTCTGCATCGAAAATACCTTCAAATTTTTGACGGCTACGCTCGAGCGCTTTTAATTCATTCTCTAAACCATCACCTTCTAAATTCTGTTCGGCTTGCTTGGCTTTATCATCAAGCATGGTGTAAACCGCATCGCGGTAATCATCCCAGAAGTTATAGCCACCCAAATCAACAAATGGCGTACGGCTCAGCCAGCTATCAAGTTGATCATAGAGGCTTGGAGAACTTTCCGCTTTCGCAATCGCGGCTTGGCTTTGCTTTAATAAATCCGAATCAAATTCTCCGTGAAAAACAGGAATACGGTCTTTACGAAGCAACCCTAAGCGAGTCTCGATGAGGCGGAATTGCAGGCTCTGGAACCCAGAGGCAGTGCTGAGATATTCGCGGAAATCGGTGAAAGACTGTGATGGCATCGTCTCCAACACATCAATCATGCTTTCCATTTGTGTCAAGATTTTGACGACACGGTCCAAATACATCGCGATGGGCTGCATATCGGATTCATTCATTTTCTCAGCGGCGAAACGGCCTTGAACATCATCCAGCTCGAAAAGAATTTGCTTAAACCACAACTCATAGATCTGATGAAATTGGATGAAAAGCATTTCATCATGCACTTCATTTCCGGCAGCGGTGCTTTGCGGGTGCTGCGCGCCTAGTATTTTATCGACATGCAAGTAGCTACCATATTGATCCCATGCGGGTTTTTTGCTCATATCGTTCCTGCCTTTTTGATGGCTAATTTATATCGCAATTAAAGCTCTGTGCCAACTGCTTGTGCGCAAGCATTCGCTTTCGCTCGCGCTTGCTCGATGGTTTCAGCTTGTGCGATCGCCACGCCCATACGACGACGACCTTTCACTTCAGGTTTGCCAAAGAGGCGCAGCATCGTGTCCGGCTGCGCCAGTGCTATATCAAGACTGCTAAAGCTTAGCTGCTGCGACTCGCCTTCCACCAGAATCACGCTGGAAGCGGAGGGGCCCATTTGACGGATTTCGGGAATTGGTAGGTCTAAAATCGCACGCACATGCAGTGCGAATTCAGAGAGGTTCTGCGACATAAGCGTTACCAGCCCCGTATCATGCGGGCGCGGTGACACTTCATTAAAATACACATCATCGCCTTGCACGAACAGCTCTACGCCAAACACACCTTGTCCGCCGAGACCAGCAGTGACGGCACCGGCGATACGCTCTGCTTCTTCCAATGCTTCGACTGACATAGCCTGTGGTTGCCAGCTTTCGCGATAGTCGCCATCCTCTTGGGCGTGACCGATGGGGGCGCAAAAGCTCGTTCCGTCTTTATGGCGAACGGTGAGGAGTGTAATTTCGTAATCGAACGGCACGAAGCCTTCGATAATCACCGTACCTGCGCCACCACGCGCACCTTCGCTCGCATAATCCCATGCTTTTTGGATGGAAGTTGCATCGCGGATGACGCTCTGGCCTTTGCCAGAGGAGCTCATCACTGGCTTGATGACACAAGGAATGCCAATCTCTTGCACCGCCGCTTTAAAATCGACCTCATTACTCACAAATTGATAAGGTGAGGTTTTGAGACCTAGTTCTTCTGCGGCCAAACGGCGAATTCCTTCGCGGTTCATGGTAAGTTGCGTTGCACGCGCGGTTGGGATGACTTGATAGCCTTCACCCTCCAACTCAGCCAATGTATCGGTCGCAATCGCCTCAATTTCCGGCACAATCAAATCAGGGTTTTCGAGTTCAATGATGCGGCGAAGTTCGGCACCATCCAGCATCGAAAGCACGTGACTTCGATGCGCCACTTGCATCGCGGGCGCGTTCTCATAACGATCAAGCGCGATCACTTCTACGCCCATCGCCTGAAGTTCTAACGCGACTTCTTTGCCTAACTCTCCAGAGCCGCAAAGCAGCACTTTTTTCGCAGTGAGCGATAGCGGAGTTCCAATCGAAACCATTCTCTTTTCCTTATAAAATTGCTGGCAGTTTAAGGCCTTTTTCTTTCGCACAATCACGGGCGATCTCGTAGCCAGCATCGGCGTGACGCATCACACCGGTCGCCGGATCATTCCATAAAACACGCTCAATACGGCGGGCAGCATCCTCGGAACCATCGGCGCAAATCACCATACCGGAATGCTGCGAATAACCCATCCCCACGCCACCACCATGATGCAGTGATACCCATGTCGCGCCTGATGCGCAGTTAAGTAGCGCATTTAATAAGGGCCAGTCCGAAACCGCATCTGAACCATCTTTCATCGCTTCTGTCTCACGATTGGGCGAGGCGACGGAGCCGGAATCCAAATGATCACGGCCAATTACGACGGGGGCGGATAATTCGCCTGAGGCTACCATCTCGTTAAAAGCAAGCCCTAGGCGGTGACGATCACCCAAACCCACCCAACAGATGCGGGCTGGAAGCCCTTGGAAGTCGATACGCTCGCGTGCCATATCCAACCAGTTATGCAGATGTTTATTATCGGGCAGAAGCTCTTTCACCTTCGCATCGGTTTTGTAAATATCCTCTGGATCTCCTGAAAGAGCAACCCAGCGGAATGGCCCAATACCTTGACAGAAAAGTGGACGGACATAAGCCGGCACAAAACCAGGGAAATCGAACGCATTCTCCAACCCTTCATTCAGCGCGACTTGGCGAATATTATTGCCGTAATCGAGGGTCGGGATATCACGATTCCAAAATTCAAGCATCGCTGCCACTTGGTTTTTCATGGAAGCGCGTGCGGCAACTTCCACCGCCTTTGGATCTGTCTCGCGCTTTTCTTTCCACTGCGCCATCGTCCAACCTTGCGGCAGATAACCATTAATTGGATCATGCGCGGAGGTTTGATCGGTCACAATATCGGGACGGATTTCGCGCTTCGCAATTTCTGTGAATACATCCGCTGCATTGCCAAGCAAGCCTACCGACTTCGCCTCACCCGCTGCGGTCCAACGATTGATCATTTCCAACGCCTCGTCGAGCGTTTTGGCTTTTTCATCGACGTAACGTGTGCGTAGACGAAAATCGATACTGTCTTCGTTACATTCCACGGCGAGGCAACAGGCGCCTGCCATCACCGCCGCGAGTGGCTGCGCGCCGCCCATGCCGCCAAGACCGCCGGTGAGAATCCATTTACCTGTTAGATCGCCATCATAATGCTGACGCCCGGCTTCCATAAAGGTCTCATAGGTGCCCTGTACAATGCCTTGCGTGCCGATATAAATCCACGAGCCCGCTGTCATTTGGCCGTACATCATTAGGCCTTTTTTATCGAGTTCGTTAAAGTGATCCCAATTCGCCCATTCTGGCACGAGGTTGGAATTGGCGATTAACACACGCGGCGCATCTTTATGCGTTTGGAACACACCAACCGGCTTGCCTGATTGCACGATAAGCGTTTCATTCTCTTCCAGTGCCTGCAAACTAGCGACGATTTGGTCGTAATCTTTCCATGTGCGCGCGGCACGGCCAATACCGCCATACACCACGAGTTCATGCGGATTCTCTGCCACTTCCGCATCAAGGTTATTCATCAACATGCGCAAAGGCGCTTCCGTCAGCCAGCTCTTCGCGCTGAGTTCAGACCCGCGCGCCGCACGGATATCACGCGTATTTTTACGCAGATGCTTCATGGTTTGAGACATAATCAAAATTCCTAAGGTTTAAGAGTAATGTTTGTAATGTTTGACGTAAGGTTTCCGCACGTTCAGGCAGATACGCCCAAGGGTCAGTTTCTTGCATGTAAGCAGCTTGAGTCAATTCCATTTGAATCGCATGAACATCGACGCTTGGATTGCCATAATACCGCGTCGTCCACCCGCCTTTGAAGCGACCATTGAGTACTTGAGAAAATGATGAATCGGCGCAAGCTTCCGTTACGAGTTTTTCAATTTCAGACGAACAGCTCTTACTGTCATTCGTGCCAATGTTGAGCACGGGTAATACACCTTCAAATAAGAACGGTGCTTCGGAGCGAATGGAATGACAATCATAGAGAATGGCAAAGCCATATTTCGCTTTTGTTACTTCGATCATTTGACGTAACGCCTTATGATACGGTGCGTGGAACTGTTCGGTACGATGCTTAACCTGCGCCATATCAGGTTCTTTACCCGCATGCCAAATCGGTGCGCCATCGAAATCAATGGTCGGGCAAAGGGTGGTCGTATTCTGCCCGGGATAGAGGCTCACGCCTTCAGGATCGCGATTCGCATCAATCACGTAACGGTGGAAATTCGCTTTGACGATGCTCGCCTCAGGCAAAAGCCCATCGTAAAGCCGGTCAATATGCCAATCCGTATCGCGTAGTTTTTGACCGATCTCATTTAAGCCTGCAAATATCTCTTGCGGCAACCACGTTCCGCTATGCGGCATGGCAAGGATTATCGGGCAGCTGCCTTCTTTTATCTCGACAGGATTCATAGCGTCAACATTCCTTGCACGTCCAAACCAGCGAGCAATTCACCGCTGGAAATAATCTGTGCCGCTTCCTCTAAATCATTCGCCATATAACGATCTTGCGCCAAGGTTGGGATTTTGCGGCGCAATCTATCAATGATTTTGCGTAATGTTGGACTGGTTTGCAATGGCGCGCGAAATTCAATCCCCTGAACCGCTGTGAGCAGTTCGATACCAATGATATGCGCGAGATTCTGATTCATACTGATAAGCCGGTAAGCTGCATGGCACGCCATCGAAACATGATCTTCCTGATTGGCTGAAGTCGGGGTTGAATCGACCGAACAAGACGAGGCTTTTTGTTTATTTTCAGACATTAATGCCGCCGTCGTAACCTCCGCAATCATATAGCCGGAATTCACTCCCGGTTCAGGGCTGAGGAATGCGGGTAGACCAAAGCTCAAAGTAGGGTCGACCAAAAGTGCGACTCGACGTTGCGCGATTGAGCCTAATTCCGCTATCGCTAGCGCAATTTGATCAGCAGCAAAAGCCACTGGTTCTGCATGGAAGTTACCGCCCGATACAATCGTACCATCATCAAAAACGAGCGGATTATCGGTGGCGGCATTCGCCTCAATTTCCAGCGTTTTGCTGACTTGCCTTAGCAGGTCGACGCAGGCTCCCACCACCTGCGGTTGACAACGAATACAATACGGATCTTGCACTCGCTCATCGCCCTGCAAATGACTTGTGAGAATCTCTGATCCGTCCAACACATGACGCAGGAAGCTGGCAGCATCTTGCTGTCCTTTATGACCACGAAACTCATGGATTTCGGTTCTAAAGGGAGCCGCTGCACCCATCGCCGCATCGGTTGATAGCGCGCCCGTCACCAAAGAATGTTGCGCCAAATGCCATGCATCGAACAGGCCAATAAGCGCCAGTGCAGTCGAAACTTGCGTGCCGTTAATCAGACCCAAGCCTTCTTTTGCACCCAGCACTACAGGCTCTAAACCAGCAGCCTTCAGCGCATCCGCACCGGATAAACGCTGACCTTCATAGAACGCTTCGCCCTCGCCCATCATAACAGCAGCCATATGCGCAAGTGGCGCTAAGTCGCCGGAGGCACCGACCGACCCTTTAGCAGGAATCATCGGCACGACATCACGCTCCAGCATTTTCTCAATTTGTCGAGTAATCTCCAATCGCACACCAGAAACTCCACGCCCTAGCGAGATAAGTTTAAGCACCATGATTAACCGTACCACCGGTGCATCGAGCGGCTCCCCCACACCTGAGCAATGCGAGAGGATAAGATTACGCTGCAGCTTCGTCGTATCTTCGGGCGCGATGCGCGTGCTGGCTAATTTACCGAATCCAGTATTCACGCCATAAACAGGCACGTCACCTGCCGCCGCTTTCGCAACGATCGCCGCTGAATTTTCAATCGCCGGAATGCAGGCTTCATGTAAGCAAACGGACAGCCTGTCGCTACGGTAGATTTCCTCTAACTGTACAAGACTCACGGAGCCGGGGGTTAGGGTTAATGTCATCGATTCTCTCCTATTACGCGCTTTACCAATGAGCTCCCACCGAGCGGATAGATAAGCTCGGCTGGTTCACTCACATCCCAAATCGCTAATTCTGCATTTTTACCCACTTGCAATGTGCCGATCTCATCCTGCAAACCGAGCGCTTGAGCGGCAGCACGAGTGCAACCCGCTAAAGCTTCCTCTGGCGTCAGTCGAAATAAGGTGCAGGCCATGTTCATGGTCAAAAGCAACGATGAGATCGGCGATGAACCGGGATTATTATCGGTCGCAATCGCTAGGGAAACACCGGCTTTACGCAACGCCTCAATTGGCGGTAATTTCGTTTCACGCAAGGTATAAAAAGCGCCAGGTAGCAACACGGCTACTGTATTATTTTCAGCCAAAATCGAAGCATCTTCCGGCTTCAAATATTCCAAATGGTCGACCGATAATGCACCTTTACCCGCAGCCATGACGGCACCGCCTAAATCCGAGAGCTGCTCGGCATGTAGCTTAATAGGAAGCCCAAGTTCCTGCGCTTTGGCAAAAACACGCTCCATCTGCGCAGGCGAAAAGGCGATATTCTCGCAAAACCCATCCACCGCATCGACTAAACCTTCCGCATGGGCGGCAGGCAGCATTTCGTCGCAAACGAAACGAATGTAATCATCGGCTCTATCCGCAAATTCCGGGGGCAGCGCATGTGCGCCTAGGAAAGTCGTTTTAACGCGAACTCGGCGCTCCTTTGCCAATCGACGGGCGGCGCGAAGCATTTTCAACTCGCTCTGAGTCTCCAAACCATAGCCAGATTTTATCTCAATCGTGCCAAGCCCCTCGGCAATCAGAGGATCCAGACGTTTTAGCGCCGTGGCCACGAGCTCATCTTCCGATGCGGCGCGGGTTTTCGTCACGGTCGAGAGGATGCCGCCACCACTACGGGCGATTTCCTCATAAGAGGCACCGTTCAAACGTAATTCAAATTCTTTGGCACGATTGCCGCCATGCACCAGATGCGTATGGCAATCGATCAAGGCGGGGGTGATCAGCTTACCGGCACAGTCTTCAACTTGCTGCGCGGGGGGCGCCTCTGCCACATCACCGATCCACACGATCTTGCCCTGCGTCACCCCAATCGCCGCATCACGCAGCAAACCATAGGCAGCGTCACCGGCCATCGTGGCGAGGGTGGCGTGCGTGAATAATGTTTCTACAGATTCAGGGTTTGTCATGTCGGATTATTCTATATAGTTAGACCTTATGAACCAGCTGTTTTTTACAAATCTTTTACTGCCTGAAGGTTGGGCAGAAAATGTCCTTATCGAAACCGATAATACAGGCTTAATCACCGCCGTTACGGCCAATAGCGGCCAGCCTGCTAACGGTATTGATGGGCATATTGGCGTCGCAGGAATGGCGAATTTGCATAGTCATGCGTTTCAACGCGCCATGGCAGGCCTCGGCGAATGGGCAAGCGCCGATCGTACCGATAGCTTCTGGACATGGCGCGAAGTGATGTATCGCTTCGTCGAGCGCCTGCGCCCCGAGGATCTACAGGCCATCGCCGCACAACTTTATGTCGAGATGCTGGAGGCCGGATTTACGGCTGTCGGAGAGTTCCACTACCTGCACCATCAAACCGATGGCAGCGCTTATGAGAATCGTACAGAGATGGCGCAACAAGTGATGAATGCCGCCGAAACCACCGGCATAGCGCAAACTTTATTGCCGGTATTTTATGCCTATAGCGGCTTTGGTGGCACCCCGACACAAGTCGCGCAGAAACGCTTCCATAATGATCCTGATGCATTTTTAACATTAGTCGAAACGTGCCGTAACGCTCTGCCTAACGATCGAAATACCGTAGGCATTGCGCCGCATTCGCTACGTGCCGTCACCCCTGAAACGCTCAATCATGTGCTGAATGCTACTCCAACTGGCCCCGTCCATATCCATATCGCCGAACAAGTCAAAGAAGTGGATGATTGCCTTAGCTGGTCTGGCGCTCGCCCCGTGCAATGGCTTTATGATCATCACGCAGTTGATGAGCGCTGGTGCCTCGTCCATGCGACCCATTTGGATGCATCTGAACTAGCATTGATGGCAAAGAGTAAAGCCGTCGCAGGGCTATGCCCGATCACCGAAGCTAACTTAGGTGATGGCATCTTTGAGGGAGTGGATTACGCACAAGTAGGGGGCCGCTGGGGCATCGGTTCAGACAGCCATATCCGTATCGACTTAGCCGAAGAACTGCGCAGCTACGAATATAGCCAACGTTTGCGCGATCTAGGCCGCAATCGCCTCGCTGGGGATAATCAAGCGACGGGACGCGCACTGTTTGATGCGGCACTTACAGGTGGTGCACAAGCGCTCGGTCAGGCAATGGGCGCTATCAAGGTGGGAAACTATTGCGATATCGCCTCACTCGATGAGAACCACCCTACGCTTATTGGGAAGCGACACGATAATTGGCTCAATAGCTGGATTTTCGCAGGCGATAAATCCTGCATTCGTGATGTGTGGGTGAATGGCACAAAAATGGTCGAACAGGGTCGACACAAAAAACGGGAGATAATTAGCGCTTCCTTTGCAAAAGCGATGAAACACTTAACGGATTAGACTTGCAACTCCATAGCAGGCTCTTCCACCTTGCGATCTACCCATGCTTTATCTTGGAGCTTCTCTACACGCTGCATAATCGACTGACGCAACTCATCTACATTGCCACTCACCGCCGCTTCTTTCTCAAGGAACGTCGCCGCTTCTTGGGAAAGCGCCTCCTGCTTCTCTGCACTTTGATGCGCAATGGTTTCTGCGATCATATTTTCAAGATCGCCTTGCTCTTGTTGATCAAGCCTACCCATCGCATTGGTCGCATCTTTATTTGTCGTCGCAATCACCACATCGGAAGCCGCATAAGCCCCTCCTGTTGCAGCGGCGAGTTTCCAGTCTTTACCTGCTTTTTTCTTTTCATAAGCGCGGTAGCCCCAAAATGCTTCCGTCAGCATCGAGCCATAACCAAACAAGCGCATCGGCTTTTCTTTAATCCAGCCAATAATACCCGTCTCTTTGATTCTTGATTGCTCAGGATCCGTCGTTGTTGATTTTTCCGGCAATAGCATTGAAGCCGCTTTGACTAGCAATGACATCCCACCCACTAAAATTTCGCTAATCGGCTTATCTCCACCCGGCTTGCGGTACGCTTTGATACCACCGGCAAGCATCGCGCCCGCACCTAGCGTGTAACACCATAACATCGCTTGTGCTGAATGACGACGTAGCCCGCGCGCCATCTTAGCCATGACGCCAGATTCGCGATTTAAAATTTTAGACGATTGCAGGTCATTCGTTAAACTACCCGTTTTTTGCTTCATGAACTCTGCGGTTCGATAGGAAAGGTCTTTGACTTGCTGATCTTTATTAACCGAACCAAAGAAGGTAATCACCGCCGCGCCAAGAGTGTAAAGCCACCCGGATACTTTCAGGTGCGTTTTATCCACTTTCCGCTTCGTTTTGTCATCAAACTCGTCAGTATAGCCATCCTTCAATAACGCAATATCACCAAAGCCATTTAAGACGCCCGCAATGCGGAGCTTATTTTTCTCATAGAGTGAAGGGGCAGCCTTTGCTGCCGGCTCATCTGCGCTTGAGACAGGTTTTATCTTTTGAGACTCTTCCACCCCTACATAATACGCGAAATATAACCAAAAAACCACTATAAATCAGTGCCGTAACGAAATTGTAACATTCACAGATTTACGACTAAACAGACTCACTTTCTGTACCCGTTAATCCCAATTAACGATGAGATATCATTCGTAAAAACTGCTGCATACTCTCACGATAGTAGCAAGCCCGCGCTAACTATGTTAGCAAATGGCATATGCTCAGACTCTGCATCTCTGTTGTAACAGGACTTACCTTCCTTTCTCCGTGGCTCTTTGTCAGCGCCCTAGGACCCTTTCAATTTGGCATTTGGTTTCAATCTGAACCGGTCACTTTTATCCTCTTACTAATGAGCGGTATATTAAGCTTGAGCTTGGCTCCGCTCATTCATGCTCACCGGTTACTCGATTTTTGGAAACACCCCCTTTGCCTTGCCTTGTGGGGGTTAACTTGCTGGTCTATCAGCACCAGTCTTTTCGCAGATTACCCGTTACGTTCCCTATTAGGTTCTCCAGAAATAGGACAAGGTGGCTTGTGGTTTCTCAGCTTAACACTGCTCGCCTCGGCTTTTCATATCACTCTTAAAAATCAAAATCTTAAGCTTTCCACTGCCGTGAACTTAACACTCGCTGCCCTGACGCTGGCCCTACTACAAAACAGCTTCACCGACGCTTACTGGCTACCCTCCAGCTGGCCGGATTATCTGGGGTTCGTTGCTTTATGCTTACTCATTACTCTCACCCATTTACTCCCTTGGCAAAAACTAACGCACCGCATCGCCTATTATTTCCTGTGCGGCACCATCGTTTTATGCTCCGAGAGCCTGCTCGCCATGATCGTATGGGGTGCCATTGGATTTGCGATTACAGCCTATTACCTGCTCTCTATTAAGATCAAAAAACTTGATCCGACATGCTATAAGCGCTTACTGTTATGCGGCACGTTAATTCCGATTATTTACAGCCTCTCCTGCTTAATGCCAGATGGGTATCAAGCCCTCTATGGTATTTTAACCGGAACACAGCCAAGCGACCTGCAATTCTATAACAGCTCCAGCGGCACGCGCGTTTTATTCGGGGCTATCACATGGGAGGCACTCCTTGCCAATCCATCTTATTGGCTAACGGGCGCAGGCTGGGGGCATTTCACGGATGCACTTTTTGCACATCCGTTTATCGCAAATGTATCCAACACCCCGCCTAATTGGGCTTTCACCAGCGGCACGGCTTTTCATTCGCATAATAACTATCTGGAAGCACTCTATTCAACTGGCTTGATCGGTTTGATCTGTTTCGCGGCACTTCCCTTTTTGGCCATACGCCATAATGCACCCCCTACCCTTATATGGGCTGGAACGGCCTGGATAGGTCTCTCTATCCTTTTAGGTGCCTGGTTTATGTTAGGAATTTGTTTGCCCTTTTTTGCCATTGCACTCGCGGTTTCGATACCCCCTAAAACAACAAAAGTTCAAACTTCTGCAAAATCCAAATACGTACTCCAAACGCTTCTAACCCTAAGCGCTGCAAGCTTTTTATACTTAGCAGTCACTCACTATCAGGATGCGCATAAAGGCCGCACCTATATGGATGCGATTAAAAGCGGTGTTCCACACGCACGAATCAGCGCGCCCAATGATCATCATCGTTTATGGTGGGTTTCCTTAAATTTCGCTGATTACCTGAATAAAAAGCGCGATACTCGTACTCTTTCCTTTACGACGGGCAAAACCGACATCGCCTGGTTTAGTGAAATTTTATATCAACTCGATAATGCTCTGCCCGAAAATAGCACAAAAAATACACGGCTTCGTAGCCTGCGCGCGCATATGATTAATGATTTGATCGTGTATTACTCCGGCGCACATTGGAATCATTTGCGCGCCAAAGCGAGGGTCAATTGGCATCATGTTTTATGGTCCTCTATCAAAGCGAACCCCTCACGCGGAGATATCGCTGCCCCCTATTATCAGTATTTTCTCAATCAGTTAAATAACGCCAAAGAGGCCAAGCAAGAACAGTATTTTGGTGAACGCATCCTCCTCTTAACAGAAACGGTTTTGAAAGAATTTCCACAAGACCCTACCGCCCTATGGTATTCAGGCAAAGTGCTGTTACTCCTATCACCAAACCAGCAGGCAAAAGCAAATGCACGTATAGAGAAGGCGGTTCAGTTAGGTATCGAAAAGCGCTTTTATGTATCCTCACACTAGAATCGCACCCCTTTCGTCGATCATAAAATCTCAAAAAACCTACTTCAATCGTTAATAAAACCTTAATTTTTACTTCATTTTTTTTCTATAAGAATGTTACTCAGACACTAAGTTAACTCTTAAGAAACACAGCATTACTTATGAAAAAAATCGCTTACTCACTGTTTGTAGCCACCGCTATCTCTACTTTTTCCGCAAGCACCTCAGCACAAATGCTTGTTGGCGCTAGCAGCATAAACAGTACCGATGTCGCCACGGCGGTGGGTGCGGTTTACCTTTATGACCAGAATAACGGGACACTCACCAACAACGCAAAGATCGTAGGTAACGGTAGCGGCGACAGCACAATTGTTGCCACCGGAGTAAGCAACAGCATACTCATTAATAGCAGCCAAGTTCGTGCCGATGGCTCTAATGGCATTGCGGTAAATTCGGTTAAAACGATTCAGAACACAGGACTTATCCGCTCACTCTCCGGCACGGCAATTCATGTCGCTTCAGGGGTTAGCAACATTACAAATGAAGCAGGTAGCACAATCACCTCTGGTGGCTCACATGTGATTCATGTTGCGGCAGGCACGAGCAATACAACCGTCACAAATCGTGGCATTATTGAAGCAAAAGGCAATGGCGGAGTCGCCATTGCAGGCGCCAGAACCATTAGCAATTCCGGCACGATCCGTTCACTTGCAGGCGATGCTATTCGCGTCGCTTGGGCAACCGGTACGATCACCAATGAAGTCGGCGGGAAAATTGAATCACACGGCATTGGCGGCTCCGCCATTGTTGGGGCAACGAATATTACTAACTTCGGTGAGATTAAATCACTCTCCGGCGACACGATTGAACTCACTCAAGCCAGTAACACTAACCTCATTACAAACGAAACAAGCGGCAAAATCATTTCAAACGGTGATAACCGAAACACCATCGATATTTCTTCTAACGTAAATTCCACCATTCTTAATAACGGGACTATTGAAGCAAGAGGCAATCAATCGACCGCCCTTAATAATGCCCGAAATATTGAAAATTTCGGCCTTATTCGCTCCCTTTCCGGCACTGCGATTAACGTGGCCACGGGCGTTAGCACGCTCGACAATAAGGTAGGCGGCAAGATCGCCTCTGGCGGCGCACATACGATTCATATTGCTGACGGCATGAGCAACGCCACCCTTACAAACGCCGGCTTAGTTGAAGCAAGAAGCGCTAATAGCATTGCCATTGAAGGCGCAAAGACTATTACCAATTCTGGCACGATCCGCTCGCTTGCAGGCGATGCGATCCGCGTTTCAACGAACGTAAGTAGCATCACGAACGCAGCAGGTGGCAAAATTATTGCTAAAGGCACAGACGCTACAACCATTCAAGTAACTTCGAACGTGAGCGGCACTACGGTAATCAACCAAGGTCAAATCCGCCATGAAGCAACCTTAGGCTCCGCGATTAATTCTGTTGAAACGGTTACAAATTCAGGCCTCATCCGCTCACTTACAGGGACGGCAATTCGTGTTTCAACAGGTGTCAGTACGATCACGAATGAAGTCGGTGGAAAGATCGCTTCTGGCGGTTCACACGCGATTCATGTGGCCTCTAACGTGAGCGGAACAACCATCATCAATAACGGCTTAATTGAAGTTTCAAGCGCTAACGGTATCGCTATCGAAGGCGGTCAGACAATCACAAACTCCGGCACGATCCGCTCACTTGCAGGCGACGCAATCCATATCGCTTCGGGTGTAAGCTCGATTACCAATGAAGCGGGAGGGAAAATTATCACGCTTGTTTCCGGCAAGAGCGCAATTGATAACAGCGCCAACAGCAATACGATGACCCTCAATAATGCCGGTGAAATTCGCGGAGATATTCGTTTCGGTTCTGGCGCTGACGTGCTGAATGTAACGGACGGCAAGATCGTTGGTGATATTATCGGACAAGGGAATAACGATACGATCAACTTCTCAGCCACTAGCTTCAACACCCGTGGAATCTTCAATAACATCGGTGATATCAATGTTAATGTAGGCTTACTCACGCTCAACCACGCCATTAACGGCAATGTGAATATGAGCATCGCAAATGGGGCAACGGTTCTGGCAAATCACAGCACAATTGGCTCCAATGCGGTTGCCAATAATGGTGTTTTAGAAGTGACTGCTAATAACGCTCCCACCCTTAGCGGTGACTATAGCCAAAGCGCGACAGGCCGCTTGCGGCTGCATGTGAATGGCAATTCGAACGGCGTGTTAAATGTAGATGGCACCGCAACATTGGAGACGGGTACATCGGTTGATGCGATATTCGAATCTGGCTTAAATATCGGAAATGGTGAGGCTTATATCGTGGTCGATGCCGGCACCCTTGTGACCAACCCGAATGACTTAAACATTACCTCAAACAACGCTTTTGTGTCGCTCATTCCCTCTACCGTGAATGATGACCTTATTCTAACCACTATGGTCGCGAGCCAATCACAGGCACAAAGCAACCTCCTGCTCAATGCTCAAATTGCGAGTCCTATCCAGCTTCAAGCACTTGCGGGCGGAGGTGCGGCAGGCACTAACGTCACGCAATCTTTGGCTGGATTTTCCGGTTTGATGAATGAGTTGCAAGTCACAGATCCAACTGAATTTGACCGCATCAACTCGCAATTTGGCGAATTAGACGGCGCAGCGACTGTACAAGCGATTAACAATATCAAGCCCAATGCGGCAGCAATGGCAGGAGCGACTTCAGCGGTATTTAGCACGACGACTTCGGGCAATAATATTGTGACCTCGCGCCTTGGCCATGCACGTGCCATGCGCGAGACTCAACTAGCAGGCGGGAATTTCCTCCACGCCTTCCAGGACAAAAAATTTGGCGATGACCTGCAGGTTTGGGCACAACCCTTCCTCAGTAATGTGAATCGCGGCGCGCATAAGGGCGTCTCTGGTTTTGATGCAAATAGCTATGGCCTCTTGATGGGTGCCGATATTGGGATAAGCGCGAATACCCGCATCGGTGCTTCACTCGGATATGGCCAGACGGAAGTAACCTTACGTTCAAATGGCTCAGATGGCGCGGACATTGATAACTATCAAGCAAGCCTCTACGGAACCTACATGGTTAACGAGAACTTCTATCTTGATGGTATTGTCGGTCTCGGCTTTAACGAATATGAAACGAGCGAGACTGTTGGCTTCCTCAGCACACAAACCAATGCGGATTATGACGGTATGCAGTATAATGCACGCCTCGGTGCGGGATATGACATCCATACTCCAGCGGGTTTTGTCATTACGCCGAATGCTTTTGTCCAATACACACACCTCTCGCAAGAGGCTTATACGACTACCGGTAACGGCCTTAACCGTCATACGCAAGAGATGGATACGGATAGTATTGTGACCAGCGCCGGCCTAAAACTCGCCTACCCTTACACGCTAGAACAAGGCAACCTCGTGCCTTACATTCGCGGGAGTTACTTGCATGAAGGCGGTGATGATGAGCAGACGGTGACCTCAACCTTTGTCGGTGGTGGGAGCTCTTTCACGACGACTAGCCCCTCGGTTTCGCGTGATGCGGTTCACTTGGGTGGCGGTATTGACTTCCATTCACACTCGGATGTCCGCGTAGGAGCCAACCTTGATTACACCACGCGTGATGATCAAAATACGCTCGCCGGTGCACTGCGCATCAGAATGCCATTCTAGTGACTTTAGGTGCCGCAGAACGTTTGATACACGCGCTCTGAATTCGCGGGTGGATTCTTGAATTCGGCGTATTTAGCTTGCTCTGCATAGGGCTGCGATAAGGCCGCGAGCAGCTCGTGCAAGGGTGAAAAATCAGATACTTCCTCTGCGGCATTAAGCGCTGATTCAACCCGATGGTTACGCGGGATCAAGACGGGATTATTGGCGCGCATTAACTCGTGAGCATCGCTGATTGGCTTATCATTTAGTGCTAACCGCTTTTGCCATTTAGCGTGCCATTGCTTAAAACTAGCCTCCCCGTAAAGCTTCCCTTCGGGGAGAGTTTCAGAGATCAAATCGCGGAAGCTATTGGTATAATCCGCTTGGTTGCTTTGCATCCATTCTAAGAACTCCTGAATCAACTCAGCATCCGCCGCATCATCCCCAAACAGCCCTAACTTTCGGCGCATCATCGGCAGCCATTCTTGCTTGAATAGCTCATTGAAGGATCGAATCGTCTCTTCGGCAATCGCAATAGATTGCTCCATCTCTTCATGCAGTAACGGTAAAAGTGTTTCGGCAAAACGTGCTAGGTTCCATTGCGCAATATGCGGTTGATTGCCAAAGGCATAGCGACTCATTTGATCAATCGAACTAAACACCTTATTCACATCATAACTATCAAGCATCGCGCAGGGTCCATAATCGATCGTTTCGCCACAAATCGTCATATTATCGGTATTCATGACGCCGTGAACAAAGCCCACACGCATCCATTCGCTGATCAGTTTTGCCTGCACCTTCATGACTGATTTCAACAATTCCAGATATGGATTAGCCGCTTGCCTCGCCTGCGGGTAATGACGTTCAATCACATAATCTGCGAGCTGCTTCAAGCCCTCTTTGTCGCCCTCAGCTGCGAGATATTCAAACGTACCAACACGCACATGACTCGCCGCCACACGTGTGAGAACCGCCCCTTGTAACATCGTCTCGCGGTAGACGGGCTCGCCTGTCGTCACGACCGCTAAACTGCGCGTGGTCGCAATGCCAAGCGCGTGCAGTGCCTCGCCCATAATGTATTCTCGCAGCATCGGCCCAAGTGCCGCGCGGCCATCACCGCGCCGCCCGTAAGGGGTACGGCCAGACCCTTTTAATGCAATATCGAAACGCTCATTGGCCGGCGTAATATGCTCTCCCAGCAAATGCGCACGACCATCGCCTAAGAATGTAAAGTGCCCGAACTGATGTCCCGCATACGCTTGCGATAAAGGCTCTGCGCCATTTGGTAATTCATTGCCCGAAAATAGTGCTGCCGCTTCTTCATTCGAAACTGCCTTAAAATCCAAACCTAATTCCACCGATAACGCATGATTCAAAATCACCAAACGCGGCTCGCGCACAGGAGTTGGATTTACCTTTGTATATAAGGCTTCCGAAAGTCGGGAGTAACTATGATCAAAATCCCAACCCCCATTTGTCTTTTTTTTAGACATATTTAAACCGCTTATGTCTGAGTGATTTGTGCATTGATTCGATGGACCGTTTCCGTCAATTCGAGTACGGCGGAGTTCGTCCAAGCGAAGCCTTCAACATTCTCACTATACCCCATCTCGACCATTTTAGACACATCAGAGGTGCCGCGTAGCGCATCATATTTTTCGTATAATTTACCTGTACGCTTAAAGTCTTGGGCAATCATTTTAAGAAAACCGCAAGCAATCTCTAACGCTTGCTGATAGTAACCATAACGCTCCAATGCTTCGACCGCGATCACCACCAAAGGCGCCCACATAAAGGGCTTATCCCACTGCCCACCTGTTTGGCGAGACGAGGTCATAATGCCCCACTCCGTTTGCAATCTTGGCAAGAGATGCTCCACCAGCAATGCGGCTTGCTCTTCAGAAGCAATCCCCACCCACATCGGATAGAAAGAAGTCACAAAATCATACTCACGGAATTGCGGCACATCGTATTTTTTGCAAAGCGCATCATTCACATTGTAATCGTGATAACAGGGTTTGCGTATCCAGTTCCCCGCATCGTCTTGCTGCCCCTCATCCCATAACCACTCATTGGTTAATTTGGCAGTGTTCACCGCTTTTTGTTCCCATTTAGAAGAGAGTTCAGACCAAAACTGCCCTTTTGCATTCTTTCCATCAGGCTCATGCATCACTAATTCGCGATACATTTCGGCCATCTCATGTTCCATCTTATAACGTAGCGAGTTCAAACAAACGGGCAGATAATTAATGACATCTACGTTGAAGAATCCGAACCTTCGTGAAGGATCGAATCCAGTCTCACGCATCGCACGATCGCCACGATAAAACGCTTCCGATAAGGAATCTGGTTGCCCATTTTGCGCCGGCACATAATATTGATGCAGATAATAACGGTCTTTACGATCTTGATAATCTGCAGTGGCCGATTGCTCAGTGCCTTTTAGCTTTTCATACACGGCACGTAATTGGCTGAGTGCTTTATCGTAATGTGATTTCTCGCTATGGATGACCTCAAATGCAGGATCGCCCAGCTCCGAATTATACATCGAAAGACTACTCTGTTCATGGATGTGAGGAGCGGTTACCCAATGCTGATAGTAAGTTTCACTTGCGACCAGCGCTCGCTTTAACCATTGATGCTTAGACTCTTCCTGCGGCGGACATAGTTGGTGATAGTTTTTGTAAATTTCGCAGACTTTACCCATGAGTAAAGGCGGTTGGCTACGGCTTTTCTTAGAATCATAATAATAGGTGCGATTACCATTAAGAATAGTACCGTAATGCTCAATTTGGTAAAACATATTTTCGACAAAGGCTTTCGCCAAATCAAACTTCTTATCCTTTAACAATCCACGTACGACAAACGCTGTATCCCAGTTATACATCTCGTTAAAGCGGGGGCCGGGCACCACATAGGGATAGGGCAAGTACATCAAACTATGTTGGTGATCCTGAAGTTCAAGCGGTTGGCTCAAGGGCGACAAACGACGAATCTCAACCTCAGGCAAATCTTCATTCGTTACGTCAGGCAAGGTGCCCAATTGAATACGGCCAAGCAGCACAGATTTTGCATTTTTAAGATTCTCTCGCACCTGCTCTTCATCTTCAGTATGCGCAATGTAGAGCAAACGTGTTGCTTGCATATCACGTGGCACTTTGGGGTCAAACAGTGCTTCAAGATACAAATCCATATGCGTACGAATCAGCGTTTTCCACGTATCGTGAATATAGTCACGCGCGGGCTTAAGCTCCAACTGCAATGCTTCCACTTCAATGAGTTCTTCATGTTCAGAACGCACCATAATACCTTGCAAAAATTCCGGCACATGAAGCTGGACAAACGTATCAATAAATGACGACATAATATAATTACCCTCACAGGCATCAGACGCCCAAGATTACAGAGAATGAGCTAATACGTTATGCGTTCAAAAATGCAAATGCTTTTAACGGGTAAGCTTCCCGGTACCGGCTTTCAGATCCATCTTAGCTTTCTCGATTTTTTCCGCATAGGGCGCAGGGTCATAGGCTTGCACCAGCTTCCCTGGAGTAAATGGCGTGCCAAGGGGTGCATTTTCTTTCGTAATAGGTTCACCCCTATCACGACGCTGAGCTTCACCATGTGACTTATCGAGCAAGTCACCCCCGGCATGCTCGATGGCCTCTTGGTAATGACCTTGAATCGTATCGTTAAAGTGCCCGGCATCAAAATCCAAAACTTGACATCCCATAAAATCGAAATCTTCTTTCACTTTTTTTGCATTCTGTGGGTCTAGAATGAATTTTATAGAATCCAGTATTTGGTTAGAAATGTTTTCCTCAATTTTCGGCTCATTCAACTGCCCCTTATCCGCTGCTTTAGGCATGTCGATAATATGCGCACCTTTTCTCTTCTCATCTGTTTGACCATTCCACAGCACTTCACTATTGCCCGCACCACTGGTTGAGATAACACCCTTAGCCTGTTTTGTATTGATATTAGCCGCCACAAATTCTGTCGGCATCAACGCATAACCATCTTTAAATGATGGCGCCAAATAGACCTTTGCCTCATCACGATTCATGAGACGCATCACATCTTCTCGTTCAACACCTTGCGGAACCACCGCAAACGCTTTGTCGGCATCTTTTTGCGAAATACCAGCACTCACTAAATCAATCTTGATGCTCGTAATAAGGTTTAACACACCGTTAGCATAGTCTTCATATCCAGGCACCCCGATGCGGGTCGGCTGCAAAACACAGAAGAACGTATCTGTTAGGGCACGTTCAGGCTCTTCTTCAAAATACTTCTTGGCAGCCAGAAGCATTTCTTCTGACCCTTTCGTGTAGTCATTGCGATGAATAGCTAGCATCCAATTTCGGCCTTCAACACTTTCGACAATCTCATTCAAAGTGAGATCTTTATCTTTATATTCCTTGGGATCTAACGGCGTAAAATTCTCTCCTACGCCATTATAAAGTACGTTTTTGCCTTGATCATCTTTACCAATCACCGCTTTAAAGACCGCGTCTTTATCTAAGACTGTTTTGAATTGCTGTTCTGGTGAGAACCGACTTTCAGCCGCTTCAAGCATTTTATCAACGTCAATACCCACGGGTACCGATACCATTGAAACATTATTACCCTTAAATTTTATTTTTGTAAGTGACCCTGTTTTCACATGCTCGGAAAGTTTTTCACGAATATCGTCATATTGCTTTGGATCATTAATATCGAACTCTCCCAATAATTCAGGATTCTCTTTACTAAACTCCGGATCAATATACGCCATTAGCATCAGCAAATTAATCTGATCTTGTGGACGCTGAAAACTCTTCAAAGGAATATTTGCCAATGATCCAATGTAATCATTAAAGAATCCAGTTTCTAAAATTGGAATCTCAAAAACCTTCTTGATTCCATTTTCATCTACCTCATACTCCCCTTGCTCATCTCGCTTTCCGCCTTCGAACGTGGTTTGCTGAAAATGCTCAAGTGTCGGAAATGGAATATGCCAACTAAAAGCAGTGCCTGGCACATTGATTGATTGGTAATCATGCACCCACATTTGATCTTTTTTAGGATCAAGAGGTTCACGCTTGGTTGTTAAAGGCTGCCCGGCCTTATCCGTTAAATTTCCTGTTGAGTAATCGGCCAATGCCTTATTTTGCAGATCATTATAATACATATAGCCAGTGTATAGATCTTCTATTTCATCCACCGTACAGCTTGTCTCAATTTTCATTGAGTGCATAAGCGGCCAGATGATCTCATTTGAGAAATCATAATGCATTTTGCGAGCAGATTCTGGCACATCAAAATTAATAATCTCAAACTCTTGCCCTTCTGCAACCTCTTTTGAAACATAAGCACCACGGCTATTGTACAAGCTGTGGCGATTCCAAAGGTCATCATCAACACCCGTGGGGTTTGCTCCAAACAACGTCTTCGCACCGGTTGCCTTCGCAACAACACCCATCCCACCTGACGGGGCATCGCCCTGTTTATAAGCAATAGCAGTTACATTTATTTTCGCATCAGTCTTTGAATTAGGCACTATTTCATCTCTCCGAATTAAAATTTTCTCTGCAAACACTTTATCACGGTGATTCCTAAAGAAATGTTAAAATAATATGACAAGATGTAAAATTTCTAATTTTCAAATTAGTTGCCTCCCCCTAGTGAGCTTGATACAAGGCTTGCAACAGGGAGATTATACGATGCCTACTTTTGAACTTGGAACGCTGGATTATGCGATTATTTGTGGGTATTTCCTCGTCGTTTTGTTCATTGGTTGGTGGTATGGCCGAAACCATGAAACGGCGGAGAGCTACTTCCTCGCAGGCCGCTCTCTTCCTTGGTGGCTCATTGGTTTCTCGCTCTATGCATCCAATATGTCTGGCGCAAGTTTCGTCGGATTAATGGGCGCAACTTACGAACATGGTATAGCGGTCTTTCACTATGAGTGGACCGCGGTCGTCGCTTTGGTATTTTTTGCTGCCTTCATGCTACCTTACTTTTTAAAGGCAAAAATTGCGACTATCCCGGAATTTCTCGAAAAACGTTTCGATGCTCGTTCACGCAAGGCTTACTCAGCCTTTACCATCATTGCGATCACCTTTATCGACACGGCAGGAGCGCTCTATGCGGGCGGCTTAGTCATTAACTTACTGATTCCTAGCATTAGTTTATTACAAGCGGTGATGGTGCTAGGGTTCGTCGTGGGAATTTACACCCTTTACGGTGGTTTAGAATCCGTCGTCGTCGCTGATGCGTTTCAGGCAGTACTCTTAGTCATTGGCGCATCCATTGTCTGCTGGTTAGGCCTTGAAAAAATTGGCGGCTGGGATGCCATGATGGCCGCCTTACCTGAATCTAAAACGCAATTATTTAAACCTGCGGATGACGACTTCATGCCTTGGCCAGGTATTTTTGGCGTCGTTTTATTAGGGTTTTACTATTGGACCCTTAACCAGTTCATCGCTCAGCGCGCCTTAGGCGCAAAGAACCTTGATGAGGGCAGAAAAGGCGCTCTTTTTGCTGGTTTACTCAAATTACCAAACCTCTTCCTTATGATTGTTCCAGGCCTGGTTGCACTCGCGCTTTACCCTGACCTAGAACGCCCAGATATGGCCTTCCCGGCTCTAACGGTTGACCTATTACCAACGGGCCTACGTGGCCTCGTTTTAACAGCGCTAGTCGCTGCGATTATGTCCAGCCTTTCTTCCACCCTTAACGCTGCAGCTACGCTCGTGACTTACGATTTCATCGTAGAGCATAAACCTGACATTCCAGATCATCGACTCGTTGCCTTTGGCCGCATTTTAACCGGAGTTTTCATGTTGATTGGTATTTTCACTGTTCCCATGATTGTTGAGTTTGGAAGCTTATTCGAGTATTTCCAAAAATCTTTAGCCTATATTGTACCGGGTGTTGTCGGTATTTACTTTGTTGGCTTATTCTCGCGCTGGGTGACGGCATCCGCGGCATTTTGGTCCTTAGCACTGACCCTTACAATGGGCGTTGCAATCCTGCTTCTACGTGAATATTTTGGTATTTGGCAAGCATTGGGCTTGCCTGATATTCACTTCACTATCATGGCTATTATTGTTTTCGTAAACAGCATTGTCACGTGCTACCTGTTCACACCATTGACCAATCGTGCGGATGATGCCTCCGATACAAACTACTGCTACAGTCTAAAAGGCGCGAGAGAAATCGCGGCCGAGAACCCACAACCTAAAGGGCTCGCCAATAGCACCACGCAATCGTATCTTCTTCTAGCACTCATGATTGCTATGCTGGTTTGGCTCGCCTAACAGCGTCATTTCCCAAAGGAGACTGGGCTAATTGTCATACAACCGTAACGCTTTTTAACTTCTCTTTGTGGTAAATTAAGAGGGTATTAGGAAGTGTACAAAAATTTATGACAGTTAACATTACGCAAATTCGTACGGGCAGACTCGCAGGAGAAGATACGTCTTATGGCATTATCTATGCTCCTGAGAAGGCTATGCCAGGTTCTTTAGGAGGACTGCGTGACTTCTTGATTGAGAAGGGGCTGAAAGCTGAGCCCGGTTATGAAAGCAATAAACATGTTTTGCGTGTCTCCGGCTTCCATGGTGATGCGAGCCTGCGTGGGTTACTTTCCGAAGAATTTTCAAATTGGCAAAGCAAGCATCCCATTGGTGTAAGCGGCAAGGTCGCCGTTCACCGCGATGTCCCTATCCTATCACTCGATAAAAAACCGAATGAACAAAAATCTAAAAGCTTTAAAGCCTGGCTGCATAAAAATGCGACGGGCCTAGTCGGCTTCTTTGCTACCTTTAGTGGTCTAAGTATGGTCTTAGCAAGTACGCCTGACTTTCGGTTTAAAATGCTCGGCGAGAAAGGTTCATTGCTTAAGCTCGATAAGGATTGGAAAAAAGGGGATGTTGTTAAATACATGCCCGGCGGCAAATCCTCTGACGGAACACTCATCCGCCAACCTTTGCAAAAAGGAGAAGTGAAACTTCGACGAGTATTACAGTTCGCCTCAATGGCATTTGTTGCCGCAGCGGGATTACTTTTTTCTTTTGGATTCTCAAAAAACCGCTCCATGAACGAGATATTACAAGACGCAGATACCGCATTGGAAACGAGTTCTGAAGGCGAAGCTTTTAAGGAAGCACAGAATGAAGGCGTCAGCAAAGCCCATAATTGGGTCAAACAGAATGTGTGGAAAATCGCATCACCTTTAAATATTGTAGGTGGCGTATTTTTCACGGGTGCTAGCATTGCACGCGCCGGCATCGAAGGAAAGAACCCACGCACAGATGTTCTGACCGGCAAAACGATCAAAGCTGGAAACGTATTCATGCAAGCTTTTGCTGGATTTACCGGTTTCTTAGCACAATTTCTTATTGTGTTAATGCCTAAGTCGAAGGTAGCTGGATTTGGCGGCCTTGATACCTATGTTGCAAACGAGGGAAACCAAGCGGTTCAGGATCAGTACAAGCAAATTGAAAGCCAAATCACCGGCAAAGCGGTAGCACGCGATGAAAGTAAAGGGAAAGCCTTTTTCCAAAAGCATCAAATGAAAATCGCGAGCCGTCTTTCAATCCTATCGAACTTTTTCTTCGGCGGCATTCCGGCCATTAAACAAATTAAAGACCCAACTCATAAATCCCCCCCCAAAGAGAAATTCTTTTACGGTGTATTTGTGAATAATATGTTTGCCGATTACTTTACCGGCTTATCCGTTCCCAGCTCTAGCCATGCGCCTGAATATATTTACAGCACGCTTGCTGAGTGGGTGAATAAGAAACTCCCTGCAGATGCAACCGCTGAACGCACAGATGAATTTATCGCCAAAGCGTCTAAATGGCTCGCCTCGCAATCGGAAGTGCAGATGAAAGCAACGGATATTGCTAAAGGCGTCAAAACGGTCTTAAGCGTAGAACATGGCCGTCAACATTGTGAGACTGACGTAGACATTGCCGCTAAACTCGCGCAGCTAAAAGTCGTAAGCCCTTTTGCCTCTTCAAGCCGCGTGCGCGCAAATCAACCAACCCTTGCAAATAACCTGCCCACCACTGAGCAAGAGCCCGATCATTTAGCGCAAGAAACAAAAGAACCCGCGCAAGAGCAGAAGCGGAATACGGATACCGATCCGAAAGAACGCCCTTCTGTCATTCAAGAACTCGCAGAGAATAAGCCTGAAGCAGGGTATCGTGAGAAAGTCGAAAATCAGGAACCTACCCCACAGATTAGCGGCCCTTAGGCGTTAACTCTTAGTAAGAATATATTAACTAAAGAGTCATATACTGGTGCTTAAATAACCTAAAAGTAAGCAGGGAATTAAAATGAAGAACGCATACACTCCTTCCATCCTTGTTGATCAGTTGTTTAATGATATTGCAAACCCTGGTGGCCCTATTGTCGTTTCCGATTTTGATGGTACTGCCGGAGTTGGGTTTGAAGTGGGGAAATTAGATACTAAGACGGGTAACCTGACTCTTACCAAGGAACGTATTCCTGCTCCTCCTGAGGTAACAATTGAAGACCTATTCGACCCAGCAAAGCGTGATGATAATGGTTATTTCCATTTCGACGAAGGTCGTGTAGTGACCAAAGAAGCTTTATTTGCCCGCAATAATGACATGAATGTCTATGCACGCCCAGAACTGGTCAAAGCTATCACGGCTGCTGTTGAAGCCGGCCATCCGGAGCTTTTCATTATTAATACAGGGCGTACTTACGAAGCTCTTGCTGCAATGATGCTTCAATCTGGCATCACCCAAAAAACACTCGACCAAATGATTACCGTCACTAACCATGGCTCTGAATTGCGCTTAGGGGAGGGTGAGAAGCCGATCTCTCTCGCGCCAGAGATGGACTTTTCCGATAAATTCTTTTTACGAAATACAGCGTTAAATGAGGAATTACACACCAAACTTAAAGTCAAAATAGGAGAGACTCTCTCAGACCTAGGGCTTGATCCCAACCTTGCAAAGGAACTCATCATTAATGCCAAATATGCAAAGGATGAAGATGTTTCTTCCATTGATTTTCATTACCGCGCACTTGTGGATGCCGCAGCGCTTAGTAATTCATCCATCCGGAAAGATACCATTGAGGACGCCGTTAAAAAGGTATTGAAAGAGCATTTAGGTAAGCGCGTTGATGGAATCGAAAAATCTCGAGCAAACGCTACGATCAAACGCTCCCCTTTTGAGGCAGGCGAAGAAAGTATGGTGATCGAAGTGCGTCCTGAAGGCCTAAATAAAGGCTTAGGGATGGAAGCGCTCATGAGGGAGCTAGATAAACGCGGGTTATTACCGAAAGGCCGCGAGGTGATTTTCGCGGGCGACAGTATGCTCAAAAATGGCGTTCAAAATAAAGAGGGAAACATCATTGATCAGGAAGAAAACTGGAGGGCACGCACCGATTATCCGGCAACTGTCTTTTTAAAATCCGACGAAGATATTATTTCGGGAACGCAACCTTATGCCAAACCAGAGCATAAAGTGACTCCCGATATGGAGACGGCTAAATCAATGGGTATCAAAGGCAGAACCGTTTATGTGCGCCATCCAGAAGAAACGCCGGAGCTTAATTTACATGAACCTAAGGCCATTACCAAGCCTGCAACCGGCACTGGCTATCCAGCGGATTATGACAAAAATATGTTGCCTGATTTAACAATGAAAACGCCGGTGCAATATAGCAAACAGGTTTCCACCGCCATACTGAATCGTGTAAAGAACTTGGGCATAAACATGCAGATTGGCGGCTTAGGTGGCCAGACACTTTAGAGAAACTCCCTAAAAAATAGAAAAGGAGGATTAATCCTAAGATTAAACCTCCCTTCAAACAAAGAAACAAAAGCTACGCATCTTATCCCTTTTCCATTTCTGCAATCACCGCAACAGCTTTTTCCAGTCCGTTTCCAGCGAGAGTGTTAGCTTTGTACGTCTCTTTTAAACGAGACTTTGCAATCTTAATTTTACTTAGATTTTCACCCTTAAGGGCAGTTGCTAATTCTTCTCTCGCAGTTTGTTTTTTCTGCCGACCAATTTCACTTGTTAAGCTCATGATTTGTAGATTTTCAGCTTTTCGCAGTGAATAATACTCAAAATGCGTATCATTCACTTTTGACACGAAAAACTTGATTAAAAAAATTGTTTCTAAAAAAAATTATATAACCCGAAGACTATAACAAATTGACGCCTACTACTCAAATGACAGTTTGATGACAATGGCCGTCACGCTGAGTCTGGTCGATTATTTAGGTGCGATTAAGAAGCTCGCCATGATGTTGGATATGGTCTTCTATAAAGCTTTGAATGAAGTAATAGCTATGATCGTAGCCTGCGTGGCGACGCAGGGTTAGGGCTTGCCCGGCATCCGCGCAAGCTTGCTCGAAGAGTTCGGGTTTAAGCTGCTCTTCTAAAAACTGATCCTCCAGCCCCTGATCGATAAGAATCGTCTGATCGCTGGCTTTGGTCACTAGTTCGCACGCATCATAGGCTTTCCACGCCGCACGATTTTCGCCTAAATAGCGCGAGAATGCTTTCTTGCCCCACGGCACTTTGCTGGGTGCAACGATAGGCGAAAATGCAGAACAGGAGGTGAAAATCTCCGGATATTTCAGATAGAGCGTCAAGGCGCCATGTCCGCCCATGGAATGCCCCATAATACCTTGCTTCGCAGGATTTAGTGAGAATTTATCGGCCAAAAGAGCTGGCAGCTCGCGCGTGATATACTCTTCCATGCGGTAATGCTCTGCCCAAGGCGCTTGCGTCGCATTGAGGTAAAATCCGGCACCTTTACCAAAATCATACGCATCAGCATCATCTGGCACAGAGTCGCCGCGGGGTGACGTATCGGGTGCGATAATCGCTAAGCCGGCTTTAGCAGCATGGCCGTAAGCCGCCGCCTTCGTGGTGAAATTATCATGCGTGCAGGTGAGGCCAGATAGAAACATAACAGAGGCAACATCCGTACTCGCCGCTTGTGGCGGCAGGAAGATCGAAAACTTCATATCACATTTTAGGGCGGCACTCGCATGTTCGTAAACCGCAAGCGTTCCGCCGTGACAGGCATGCGATTCCAGTGGTTGCATTAGTAAGTCACCACGCTACGGATGCTCTCGCCTTTATGCATTAAATCAAACGCCGTGTTAATTTCACCCAACGGCATCGTGTGGGTAATCATAGAATCAATGTCGATTTTGCCATCCATATACCAATCGACAATCTTTGGCACATCAGTACGCCCGCGCGCGCCACCAAAGGCCGATCCACGCCAGACACGCCCCGTCACCAATTGGAACGGACGGGTGGTAATTTCTTGCCCCGCGCCAGCAACGCCAATGATAATACTTTCGCCCCAGCCTTTATGGCAACACTCTAGCGCTTGGCGCATGACATCGACATTACCGATACATTCGAAACTGTAATCGGCACCGCCATGGGTGAGATCGAGAATCGCCTCTACCACGTTCTCGCATTCATTGGGGTTGATGAAATCTGTCATGCCAAATTGCTTGGCCATCTCTACTTTTGAGGGGTTGAGGTCAACACCGATAATCTTATTCGCGCCGACCATTCTGGCCCCTTGGACGACATTTAAGCCGATACCACCAAGGCCGAATACGACCACATTACTGCCCGGTTCCACTTTCGCATCGAACGCAACTGCGCCAACCCCCGTGGTCACCCCGCAACCAATATAGCAGGCCTTATCAAACGGAATATCTTTGCGGATTTTCGCCAAGGCGATCTCCGGCAAGACCGTGAAGTTTGAGAAAGTCGAACAGCCCATATAATGTAAAATTGGCTTGCCATCTAACGAGAAGCGGCTCGTACCATCAGGCATTAGGCCCTGCCCTTGCGTGCTACGGATAGACTGACAAAGATTCGTTTTTGGATTCAAACAATAGTCACATTCGCGGCATTCCGGCGTATAAAGCGGAATCACGTGATCTCCCACTTGCAACGAGCTCACACCAGCGCCGAGTTCACGCACAATGCCGGCGCCCTCATGTCCAAGAATAGCGGGGAACTCACCTTCAGGGTCATCGCCGGAAAGCGTGAAGGCATCGGTATGGCACACGCCTGTTGCCATAATTTCCACTAGCACTTCACCAGGCTGAGGGCCTTGCAAATCAACCGTTGCTATCTCCAAAGGTGCGCCCGCTTTTGTGGCAATTGCCGCTCGTGTCTTCATCATCATCCTATCGGTTATTTAAGAGCCGCAATCATCACGGCAATCGCCCTATTGTTCAACTCTTTTGTTTAGTGAAATGATAGATCACCCGACCGATTAAGAGCAAATCATGGCTCCACCTTTGACGCAACAAACGCGACTTTCCTGCCTATCTTCCGATACAACTTGTTTTAATAAGTCGCTGATGTTCCAAAACAGCCTCAGCTGTGATAGTTTGCGGAAAATTTTAAGAATCGGTGCAGCAGGAGGGGAGTTATTCAATGAACAGCAGCAAGAAAACATCCTTTTTGCTTATGGCGCTCACGGTTCTGCTGCTTGCGTCTTTTGGTGTTATTGCTAGTTTGCTGCATCGCCAAAATGCGCCCGAATCTTTACTGGCCCTTGCGAAAGAACGCGCCGAGTATAAATTAGAGTTTAGCGACGATCCCCAAGACCCGAGTGTTTTTAAAAAGATTCAAGAGAAAATTCAAAAAATTGATGCCACTCACCTCATTCGTAAATACCACCAACATTTGGCTCTGTTTGATGTTCAGAGATTACTCAAAAGCCATGTCGTCGTTGATATGGAAGCGCCCGAAACAGGCGGTAAATTAATCACTCCGCACCCTTTCCACTTTGATGCTTCTAACCTTACATGGAAACGCACCGATAATGCCACCCCCCTAGATGTCATGCGCCTGACCTTCCGCGGGAATGGAGTTCCCGAAGATGCAGAGAAGCTCGCCGAGAGCAATCTTTTAGAGCCAAAACTCCAAGCATTCTATGAGGAGCTGACCCAACCGAACACAACCCTTTGGAAGAGCCCTAAAAGCATACGTTTTCAAGTTAATACACATGATGATCGAAGCTACATCGCCTCTTCCACTCCTTTCATCTCCATGCAACCCATCAGCAAAACGAAATATGCTAAAATGAAAGCGGCGGCCCTTCCTTTTCTTTGGAATGCCTATTCGCAAAAAGACACTGAAGCAACAGAAGGAGATAGCACCAAACCCATTAAGCGCGACAAAGCAATTTCAGGTGATACGCTCGACTCTGACACGATACAATCACTGTATTTCAAACAGATATTAGAAGACACCCCAGACCCTGAACAAGCACGAGCACTGAAAACCGCTATCGTTGGAAACTCTCGCCCTTTGCAAGATCATTTTGATCCACAAAATGCCCAAGGGTACCTCAAACGGCTTGCCCAACATGATCCAGAATTCTCCTCCTTATTCCTCATCAACAACCTGTTTGAGCAATATAATCTGTTTTCGGTTTTCAAAGAGGGAGTCACTCTAAAGATCAACGCCATCGATACAAAACTGAACATCACCTATATCAGCTACAATATAAATTTTGATGTGTTGGATGATTTATTCAATACGCATATTCGAGACACTAATTCCCTTTCTGAAGCGGGCTGCAATGGGAAACCAATCGATATCAGCGACGAGTTTTTCTTAATTATCTCAGATTCCCAAGCTTATCTTATGCGGGTTTATTTACCCAGTTGCCACCTAACACAGGAAGATTATGATCAAGTCGATACATTTATAAATAGTATTCGCATCTTAAATGATTCAAACCTTTCCGCTTGGGGCACAAGTGCGCAGTATCAGGATGATTAGAGAGTAATGGCGTTTTCTTTTTTTAAAAAACTATGTGTCACTGAGGCTCCAACTTATCAGCTCCCGCCAGGGGTAAGGGTTTATGCGATAGGTGACATTCATGGCCAAGCTCAATTACTAGAGAATGCATTAGAGGCCATTGCGGAAGATGCTAAAGATTTTACCGGTCAGCGGATCATTCAAGTCTTTCTGGGTGATTATATTGACCGCGGCATGTATAGCCGTGAAGTGCTGGATTTACTGATACAAGCACCACCAGTGGGCCATGAACGTATTTGCTTATTAGGCAACCACGAAACCACGTTATTAAAGTTCTTAGAAACCCCTGAAACCATCCGAAAATGGTCAAGCTTTGGCGGCTTTACCACGCTGGCTTCTTACGGCATTCCCATCCCCAGAACTTTATCCGGCGAGGATTTAACAGAGCTTCATCAAACATTCGCTCATGCCCTCCCCGCCTCTCATCAAGCATTTCTGGAAAGTTTACAAACTCACTATTGTCTTGGGGAGTATTTCTTTGTTCATGCAGGCATTAACCCCTACCTATCTCTCGACGAGCAATCGGTAGACGACCTCCTATGGATTCGTGACGATTTTCTCGAGTTCGAAAAGTTTCATCAGAAATATATTATCCATGGGCACACACCCGTTGAAACGCTGGATATTCGCAAGAACCGCGCCAACCTAGACCTATCTATCGCGACGGGCGAACAATTAGGTTGCCTGAAGTTAGAAGGAAATCAACGTATCAATTTCACGATTTTGATGCATAATGATTGACATCTTAACGCACAAAAGTCATTATATATCAATGAGCTATAAAGCCAACTTTTTAACTTTTCTATGTGTTATCGTGATCTCCACGCAAGGCGGTGCGGTTAATGAAAAAATAACTGCCGAGATCGTTCGTGCAAACCAGCAGCTCGCCAAAACACAAAGCTTTACGGCAATCTCAAAAGCAAGAATCGCCGAGCTCAAGAGCAACCCCTCTTCATTACTTGAAGCCTTCCCTAAGGGCGGCCCTAAGATGGCCAAATATGTCGCACGAGCTGCTTCAACGGATTCATCGTTGGTCGAGAGCATTTTAAAAGCCTCTCAACAAGCGACATTTGATCAGGCAAGCGCCATCGGTGCTGGCCTCGCCAGAGCGGTGCGGGGCTCTCTGACTAAATTAATCAAAAGTATCAGCGAACAGGTTGCGCAGTTGGGAAGCCTGAGCACGCAAATCTCCTATAATGCGGTCGGCCCCATCCAAAGCGCCGGCTCTCAAGTCATTCCAGAACCAGTACGGATTGGGTTAGCAGATGCGTCTGGCGGAAGCTTCAACCTATCGCCCCATACTGGGGGCGGCTTGGCTGGCTCAAAGGGATTACCCCATCAAATTGGCAGCAAGTCTTCATCACTGACACAATACGCACAAAATACTCAAAGATTCTCTGACATGTTCAGTGACCCTTGGAAAACCGTTAGTATCGTGGCGCTCGAAGCCGACGATAATGGAGCGACTTCCACCAGCCCAACCCGATAACCCTGTTTAAAGTGTTGTCAGGTCGGCCATTAGCCCATACAAGCAGATAGCAAGGCGACAACTCGAAATAGCAAAGTGCTCTCAAATCTAACAATGACAGAATTACCAACAGAATTTTCGACACAGGAAGAATCAGATTTTGAATCTGACAATCTCATCTCTTTTCAAGACATCTTCGCGATCCTTCACCGTCACTGCAAACTGCTATTTTTCTGCTTAATTTCTGGATTAACGCTTAGTATTATTTATCTTAACTTCGCCGCACCACGCTATACGGCCTCTACTTCCATCTTGATTGACCCACGCCTGCAAAGCGCTTTACCTGGCACTCAAAATTACTTTGGATTCAAAGAGAACCTTGTTCTCGACAGTCAAATTGAGGTGATAAAGTCTAATAAATTGTTAGGGAAGGCGGCTGAGCGTGCTGGACTTTACAAAAACCTTAAGGGTGCGCCTTCAGAAGGCTTTTTCTCTTCTATTAAGAAAATGATTCTGCCCCCTCCCAATGCCAATAGCGCCAAAACTCAAAAAGAAATTTCCAAACAAGCACGCTTCAGTTCATTCCGGGGAGGCGTAGTCGTAGAGCGAGTCGGCAAAGCTTTTGTTATTAAAATCAGTTATACGTCTGGCAACCCCAAGATCGCTGCTGACCGCGCAAATTTGATTGCAAACACCTATCTTGAAGATGAACTTGAATCTTATTATGAAGTGTCACAACGCACAGCCTCATGGTTAAAATCCCGTTTGAAAAAACTGAGAGAAGAGCTAACCACCGCTGAACGAGCGGTTGAAAATTACAAAGAAGAGAATCAAATCGTTAAGATCTCAAACCGCATCTCTGTTTCCGACCGGCAACTCTCAGAACTCAATAGCAACTTAGGTACGGCTCGCGCCGAAGCAGCCCAAGCCAAAGCGCAATATTCCCTGATTCAATCCATTATTGAAGCCGGTGACTCAAACACAGTGACAAGTGATTCACTCAAAAATGGCATCATCGTAAAATTGCGCAACGAATATATTGTATTATCACGCCGCGCCAATGAAATTAGACGCAAACAAGGGGCTAATCACCAAGCTTATCGCAACCTATCGCAGCAGATGGGAGACATTCAAGCGATCATTATCGACGAATATCGTCGCCTCGCCGGAGGCTATAAAAATGCCTATGAAATCGCGCAATCTAAAACAAAAACACTGGAAAAAGAATTGGGTATCGTCAGAAACAACTCAATCGCAAACCAGCGCGGCCAAATTGAGTTGCGAGAGCTTGAACGCCTCGCCAAGTCAACGCGCAACCTCTACACAAAAATGCTTGATACCTTTAATGAACAAGCGGAACAACAATCCATACCTCAGGTGCATGCGCGTATTATTAACACTGCAATGGAACCCGCTTCACCCAGCTGGCCTAAAAAGAATGTTATTCTGTTAGCGGGCCTGCTCTTCGGGGCTGGGCTTGGCATCGCGCTTGTCTTTATACGCGAACAATTAGACCGCTTCATTTGGAAAACCGAAGGTCTGGAAAGCGCCACACAACGCACCTGCTTAGGCATGTTGCCAAAAGTAATATTCGACGATAAAAAACTCGGCCGCTTTGCCAAAAAACAAAAGAAGAGTACGGCACAAACAACGGAGTCATCGTCGCGCCCATTTAATATGGCCGGCTTTACAGAGCTTACCCAATTGCTAGACACACAAACCAGTATCACCGCAGAAGTCATGCGCAACATCCAGCTGGCAACTCAATTCAATAAGAACGAAGACCGGACTCGCAAAGGGAAAGTTATCTCATTCGTTTCAGCCAATCCAGGAGAAGGGAAATCCGTCACTTCATGCTTCCTTGCCAAGCACCTAGCGCTCACAGGCAAGAAGGTCGCGCTGATTGATTGTGATTTCCGCCGCCCTAGCCTGACTGACTGGTTTACCCCCCAAGCAGAGAGCGGTTTTTATGAGCTGGCATCACGATTAGGCACTGAGGCACGAGAGGACGTTTTATCCGATTTATCCTCTATTTGTCATAAAATCGATAACCAAAAGTTATTCTTCATTCCGGCCAAAGGCAGAGCGACCTCTATCACTAACCTGAACCTCGTCGCATCAGGGCAAATGAATGCATTAGTCGAACATTTACAGAAAATTTTTGATGTCGTCATTATTGACCTACCGCCCATCGGGCATATCGTCGATGCACGCGTGATTTCGAATGTGGTTGATAGTTTCGTCTTCCTCGCCCATTGGGGAAAAACCGATCGTGAGGTTATTCGCAAAGCATTAGAGCGCTCACCAGAAGTGCATGATAAAACAGTTGGCGCCCTGCTAACACTCGTAGATACAGACAAAGCGACCCAATATGGCTATTACAGCTATGATAATTATTCCGAACGCTAACCCATGCGCATTCCAGCTCTTTTCTTAACTTTATGCGCTATTGTCTGGATAGCGTCGATAGTCCCAAGTGAATATGTACGGTTAAAACATCGCTCCATCATTGACGCGATCCAACAACAAGAGGAAGTCGAGCGCAGTAGAGTTGAAGCGGCTATTAAAGACTATCAGACCTTTTCTGCGTATAATTTTTGTCATGGTAATTTCTATAAAGATTTAACGACACTCTACATGACGCGCTTTGCTCAACAAGAGTCTGAGAATACTTTCGAACAGGTAGATGAAACGCTATCTGCCGCAGTGATCACCATCGGAAAACACCTCCATTGCCAACCTAAAGATGGCAATAGCTGGCTCATCAAAGCGATCATCCATGTGCAGCATGCTGGCTTTAATAGCGATGCACTACATGCTTACAAGCAATCAGCACATGTCGCCCCGCGAGAGGCTTGGCTAGCGGAAAGACGCAGCTTATTTGTGATCGGTTTCACCTCTCTATTAGATGAACCCGCTCGCGCCATTGCAATCAATGATATTAAGGTTCTACAAAATGCCTCTACAAACCGGCAGCGAAAATTCAAAAAAGCATTGGGAGTCGAATCACTCGATATGATTCTGGAAGAAATGGAAAAAGAATCAACCGCTCCCATACATTACTGATCTAGCGTTGCTCTGCACACTATCATTTAACACTAAAATCACCTCTAAAATCGGAATTTAGGCGAAAAACATGTGAATAGATTGCACTTGATGGCGCATATCTTATGATGCAAGCACAGGGATAATAAATGAAAAAATACCTCTATTTCTTTTTTGATATTGCATGCATCACTATTGCACTACTCATTGCGTTATATCTACGCAATGGCACCTCCTTTATCGAAGCACCTCATCCTTATGACTTGCTAAAAGTTCTGGCAGCAACAATATCCGTTTCTGCTCTTATTTTGATGTCCTTCAACACCTATACTAGCATGTGGCGCTTCACCTCACAGAAAGATTTACGCAATATCATTTTGAGCATCACATTGGTGGTATTGCTCAGTAATAGCCTACTCTTTTTGCTCGACCGACTGGAAGTAATTCCTCGCTCTGTTCCCCCTATCCATTGGGCATTTTGCGTATTCAGCATGTGCGGTAGTCGTTTACTCGTACGCCGGATTTGGGGGCCGATTCAGACCAAAACCAACCAGAAACGCCAAAGTGTTCTCATCGTTGGCGTCAATCATGTAACAGAGCTTTATCTTTCTTTCGCAGAAAGGATTTTACATGGTGGAGTCATTATTGAAGGCATTATTGATGAAGATACACAGCTACATGGCCGGGCATTTCATAAACATAGCATTATTGGAAATGTGAACCATATACCTGAATTACTCGAACGCTTTTTGGTGCACGGAATTCGTATTGATCAAGTCATATTAGCCCAACCTTTCGATGATTTAAACAAAGTGGCGAAGGAAACCCTAACTAAATTACAAAATGATGGCACCCTTAAGCTGGTTCACTTTAGTCAAGATATTATTCCTGAAACTGCGATTAATTTAGACGCGACAAAATCAATCACGGTGGCTCCCGTCTATGAGGAACAAGTGTCAGGAAGCTACCCTTATCTAAAACGTTTGATTGATATTGCAGGGTCGCTTACACTTGCAATTATACTCTCCCCTCTCCTTCTTTTAACCTTCCTATTGGTTATTATTGATATTGGTTTACCTGCGTTCTTTTGGCAGCAACGCCCCGGACATCACGGCAGAAACTTCCGTTTATACAAATTTAGAACCATGCTGCCTGCTAGCCGTCGTTTAGACCAAGAACGCCTTGAACATAAAGCGAATGACAATAAACGCAGCTCCATTATTGGCAAAATGATTCGCCACTTGCGCTTGGACGAGTTACCTCAACTCTTTCATATTCTAACGGGTACAATGTCGTTTATTGGCCCTCGTCCTTTACTGCCAGAAGACCAGCCGGAAAATGGTGAGGTGCGTTTGAGCGTTCGCCCCGGAGTCAGCGGTTGGGCGCAAGTTCACGGCGGAGATTACTTAACGCCCGCACAAAAACTCATACTCGATTATTGGTACATTCAAAATATGTCCCTGTGGCTGGATATACGCATTACGATCAAAACACTGACTGTCATGTTCATAGGTTCTAAGCCAGCACTTGATGTGGTTGAGCAATGCCGTACTACTCAGTTCTCTAAACAATCTTTTACAAAATAAGGCTAACTCAATGATTCTTGATACAGATAAAATTGCGGTTATTGGACTCGGTTATGTCGGCTTGCCACTCGCCGTTGCATTTGGCAATAAACGGCCTGTTATCGGGTTTGATATTGCAAAAGATCGAGTTGAATCGCTCCAGAATAGCATTGATAAAAACCTTGAGGTGAGCGAGGAAGAACTGGCCGCAGCATCGCAACTCTCCTTTACGACCGATTCAGATGACTTGAAACAGTGCAAACTATTCATCATCACGGTCCCAACTCCTATTAACTCCGCCAAACAGCCTGACCTATACCCTTTCAAAAAGGCCTCTGAAATGGTAGCGCGTGTTATGCCTAAAGGTGCGATTGTGGTGTATGAATCTACCGTCTTTCCCGGTTGCGTTCAAAATGTTGGTGTCGAGATTCTAGAGCGCGAATCTGGCATGAAGCATAATGTTGATTTCTTCACGGGCTACAGCCCTGAACGCATCAACCCCGGTGATAGAAATCGCGGCATTGTCGATATTGTAAAAGTGACGAGCGGCTCAACGCCTGAAACCGCAGATGTTGTGGATGCCGTTTATGCCTCCGTCATCACGGCAGGCACACATAAAGCCTCCTCCATCGAAGTAGCGGAAGCCGCAAAGGTAATTGAGAATGCACAACGCGATTTAAATATCGCCTTCATGAATGAGCTATCAATTATCTTCCATAGGCTCGGTATTGATACGCAAGACGTGCTCGAAGCCGCTAAAACCAAATGGAACTTCCTGCCCTTCTCACCTGGTCTAGTTGGCGGCCATTGCATCGGCGTTGACCCCTATTACCTTACCTATCGCGCGCAGCAGGTTGGCTATCACCCTGAGGTGATTTTGGCTGGGCGCCGTATCAACGATACGATGGGACAGTATCTGGCGGAGCGTGTGATTCGCCTAATGTTGAAAGCACGCCTTAATGTGGCGGAAAGCAAAATTCTGATCATGGGGCTCACCTTTAAAGAGAACTGCCCTGACCTGCGTAACTCTCGCGTGATTGATGTCATCCGCGAATTACAAACTTATCATGCCCAGGTTGATGTTTGCGACCCATGGGTAAGCGCTGAAGATGCAAAACGTGAATATGGTATCACCTTGGTGAATAAGCCTAACGCCGCTGATTACGACGCTGTGATTATCGCTGTCGGCCATCACCAGTTCATTGAGTTAGGAGCGACAAACATTAGGGCTCTATGCAAGCCAGATGGTATCTTATACGATGTAAAAGGCTTATTCAAAATATCAGAGAGCGAGGAACGCTTGTGAAATATCTTGTCACCGGTAATGCAGGGTTCATCGGTTTTCATACAGCAAAGACGCTCCTAGAACGTGGCCATAGCGTTGTTGGCTTTGACAGTGTGAATGACTATTACGACCCTCAATTGAAAGAAGACCGTTTAAAAATACTTGATGCGATGGAGGGCGATTATCATTTCTATCGTGCGAATCTGGCCGATAAACCAGCGGTCGATGAATGCTTCAAAGAGCATCAATTCGACCGTGTCATTCACCTTGCAGCACAAGCAGGTGTGCGCCATAGCATGGAACACCCAGAAGCTTATGTGGAGTCTAACTTAATTGCATTCACCAATATGCTGGAGGCGTGTCGTTACCAAAAAGTACCGCACCTAACCTATGCTTCTACCTCTGGTGTTTATGGTGCGAATACGGACATTCCTTTCTCTGAACATCAAACGGCAGCTCATCCGCTACAATTTTATGCCGCCACCAAACGTGCGAATGAGCTCATGGCACATGCCTATAGCAACCTATTCAATTTACCGACCACTGCGCTGCGCTTCTTTACCGCTTACGGCACATGGGGTCGCCCAGATATGGCACTGTTTATTTTCACCAAGAATATCTTAGAAGGTAAACCCATCCAGCTATTCAATCATGGTAACCACACGCGCGATTTCACCTATATTACTGATATTGTCGAAGGTATTTTACGCAGCAGTGATAACATCGCGCAGCCCAACCCTGATTGGGATAGCAACAACCCAGATGTCGCCACCAGCTTTGCCCCTTTCCGTATTTTGAATATTGGCAATAATCACTCCGTAAAGCTGGTTGAATATATTGAAACCATTGAAGAAGTTTTGGGTATGAAGGCTGAGAGAGAATTGCTGCCCTTACAGGCCGGTGATATTGCCGATAATCTTTCCGATGTCTCAGAACTGGTGAATGCGACAGGCTATAAGCCTTCGATCACGGTGCAACAAGGCGTACGCGAATTCGTTGACTGGTACCGCGACTATTACAAGATTTAGTGTAAATTAAATCCAACCTAAGTTCTTTGCAACACGTTGTGCTGAACCAACAGGGCCGTAAAGACTTGTTACATCGGATAAAGCGGGCGGTGTATTTTCCAAAAAATGAACCACCGCATTCTTAATTTTTTGCGAATCTAGCCCGGTTAATTTATTCCAACCCGCTTCGATTGTCTCAACCCAAGTCGTCTCATTCATGAGTGTTACGCAGGGAATTCCAGCCCATAATGCCTCTTTTTGCACTCCGCCGGAATCTGTTAACACCATTTTTGCACGGCTCATCAAGCTGACCATTTCGATATAACCGATTGGCTCCAGAATTCTTAAATTATCAGAGCGTTCTAGCGGGATGTTCGCTTGTTCCAAACAGGCGCGCGTACGCGGATGCAGCGGCAATAAGACCGGATAATCAAAACTGCCCAACGCATCCAACACGGCGGCCAAGGTTTCTGCCGAGGCGGTCGTTTCCTCACGATGGAGCGTTGAGAGAAAATACCCGCCTTCTTTCACATTATAATCGGCAAGATCTATCGCCTGTACGCGCGCCATTTCCTGCGCTTTAACGAAAGTGTCATACATAAAGTCGCCGTAATTATCGACACCTTTGACAATCCCCTCTTTTGCCAGATTCTGGACAGCCAAATCACTTGGACAGACCAGACAGTTCGAAATTTTATCAATCACGCCGCGATTAATTTCTTCCGGCATATGATAGTTACCACAGCGCACGCCAGCCTCGATATGAACCAGTGGCACATAGAGTTTAGCGGCTGCGAGCGCCGCGCCTAACGTCGTATTCGTATCGCCATAGACCACCACCGCTTCGGGTTTTTTCTCCAGAATCAACTTTTCCACACCCATCATCACTTCGGCAGTTTGATTGGCATGCGTACCAGAGCCGATACCGAGATTGATATCTGGATCGGGAATACCTAGCTCCTGAAAGAATACATCCGACATATTGCGGTCGTAATGCTGACCAGAGTGGATGGTAAATACCTGATGAGAAGATTCGCGCATCGCTTCCATAAATGGAGCCGCTTTTACGAAATGCGGGCGTGCGCCGATGATGGAGAAGATGGTCTCTGATGTCATTTATTCCTCTTTCTTATCTTAAAATCAATATTGGCTAGTACTTAACCTATGAAAATAAGCAAGGTTACTGTCTGTATGTCAGATTACATTTTATGCAAGTAATATGAAAGCATTAGCTTTAAGCATAACAACACAGTATTATAATGGCACACGCTACGAATGGTAAATATGAGGTAATATGAAAATACTTGGAATACATGATGGCCATAATTCCGGCGCTACCCTGCTGATTGACGGTGAAATTGTGGCCGCAGTTTGCGAAGAGCGCCTGACACGTAACAAGAACGAAGTCGGCTATCCACGTCTATCGATTGACGAAGTCATCAACATTGCCGGCATTGCGTCAGACGCGTTGGATCAGGTGGTCTATGCTAGTAACTTTATGCATTCCATGGATCATCTCTCCAAGGCAAACATATGGTATCGCGCAGGCAAAGAAGACCAGCAGCGCGACGCGAAACGCGAAAAGACCTACCTGAAAGCAGTATTCGACGTCCGAAAGCAAGAACGCATCCAGCAAGCAGTTAAGCATCTGGGTGTAAGTCCAGAAAACGTAAGCTTCGTTGAGCATCACTTAGCGCATGGCGCTGCCGCCTATTATGGCGCCCCCTTTGAGCTAGACGAACCGGTCCTGATCCTGACCTGTGACGGTGCAGGTGACGGCGTGTCAGCATCTGTTTCCATCGGTAATGGCACCAAGATTGAGCGCATTGCGGAGACAAAACGTAAGGCCTCTTTAGGCAAGGTTTATTCACGTGTGACCTACGCGCTGGGCCTCACGCCGTGGGAGCATGAATATAAAGTGATGGGCCTCGCGCCCTACGCCGAGCAAAAATACGCCGAGGAAATCCGCGACATTCTCAAAGAACATTTAACCTTGTCCGAAGATGGGCTGAGCTTCGAACTTGTCACGGATTTAGAGTCGAGCTACATCTATTATTTCTTGCGTGATCGCTTTGAATGCAAGCGCTTTGATGCCATCTCTGGTGGCGTACAAATGTTCACCGAAGAGTTGCTGCGCGAGTGGGTTTTGCGCGTAGTAGAACATACGGGCATTCGCAAAGTAGTGTGCGGCGGCGGCGTCTTCATGAATGTGAAAGCCAACAAATTCATTGGCGAACTGGACTGCGTGGACGAACTATTTGTCTTCCCAAGCTGCGGCGATGAGTCTTTGTCGTTTGGCGCGGTATGGCTAGAATATGCTCGCTTGGCAGGCGAGGCTGCAGGCAAGGCACGCACACCACTGGAGCATTTATATTTGGGTCGTGAATTCTCTGACACTGAGATTGATACCGCGATCAAGCAAGCAATTGGAACCTCGGGATGCACCTATCAGCACTATGATGCCATCAACCCGACGGTTGCGAAACTGCTGGCTGAAAATCACATTGTGGCACGTTTTTCTGGGCGTATGGAATGGGGGGCACGCGCACTGGGAAACCGCTCTATTTTAGCGAATCCGCGCGAATGGCCAAATGTTGAAAAGATCAACGCCATGATTAAAAAGCGCGACTTCTGGATGCCTTTTGCGCCGTCGATGCTGGCAGAAGAAAGCGACCGATTTCTCGTGAATCCTAAGGGCTTTAAATCGCCTTATATGATGCTTGCCTATGATACGAATCCTGAGAGTAGTCAAGAAATTGGCGCTGCGGTTCATCCGCGCGACAAAACCGCTCGCGCGCAATTTGTGAAACGTGATACCAACCTAGGATACTGGGAGCTTATCAAGGCTTTCGGCGATGAAACCGGCACTTACTGCGTGCTAAACACTTCGTTTAATTTGCACGGATACCCGCTCATCAACACGCCGGCTGAAGCATTAGACGTGTTCCTAAATAGCGGACTCGACTATCTGGCGTTAGGTGATTATTTGGTGGCGAAGCCAGAGCTAGAATTACCCGAAGACAAGAAGTAGAGTCAGTGTCAGCAGGAACTTCTTCTTTCTTATTTGAGATAAATCATGGCAATGATTAGTCGGTAAAAACACAACCAAGGTTACTGGCTATACTCCGCGTTATATTTCATATGATAAATATGAAAGCATTAGCTTTAAGCATAACAACACAGTATTATAATGGCACACGCTACGAATGGTAAATATGAGGTAATATGAACTCTCAGAATCTGGTTGATTCCGATACGATTTTACAAGCAACGGGGATAGTTACAGAAATCGAGGCATTTAGCGGTGTTGGAGATGTCCATGCAACACATGCTGAAAGAGTATTATCCTACATTAGAAAGGACCTGATTGAGAGCCTGAATATGAATAGTCATATTGCAGGAGTTTTTTGCACCAAAGAATTAGCAGGCGACCTTCCCGAAAATATTGATAAAATCGTTTGTGACGACCCCACTTGGGCTTATTTTTCACTTGTCGACTACCTTGCTGCCAATCAAATTTTCGAATCTAGCATTATTGCGCCTGGTTGCATCACAGAGGGAAGTTGGATTGCAAAAAACGGAGTGGAGATTGCCCCGCATGTTCGTTTAGATCCCTTTGTGAGTGTTTATGAAGCAACAAAGATTGGAGCCAATTCAGTGGTGCGCTCAGGGGCCGTACTTGGGCTTGATTGCTTTCAACATCAACGCACTTCAAAAGGTATTATAAGCCCCAGACATGACGGAAAATTAGACATTGGTGAGAATGTAGAAATTGGTGCTGGTTGTGCTATCAGCCGAGGGTTCTCATATAGAAATACCATTATTGAAGATGAGGTGAAGATTGATGGGCATGTCTCCATCGCCCATGGAGTAAGAATAAAAAAAGGCTCAATCTTATGTGCAGGAGTACTGATTTTGGGGCACTCAACCATTGGAGAAAATGTTTTCATCGGACCTGGGGCTGTCATCCGCAACAGAGTAAACATTGGCGACGGTGCGCGCATATCGATAGGGTCTGTCGTGACACAAGATGTACCCGCAGGGGAAACAGTGACAGGAAATTTTGCCGTTCCACATGAAGACTGGTTAGCGTTCGTCAAGAAGCTATCTTCTGTTTAATAGCCAAGTCATCCTTAGAGAGAATCTTATGAATATTATTAGCATAGATGAAACTAACAAAGCCATGCGAGCGGCGCTTAAGCCGGGCGATGATGTATTAATTCACTCGTCTTTAAGCGAGCTAGGGCATTTTGAACAGGGGCTACCATCCCTTATTCATGCGATGCGCAATGCGGTCACCGCCGAGGGAACAATCGTGATGATGACGGCCACCCGCTCTTTTGCAAAAACCCAAGAATTCTCAATCAATCAACCGAGCGAAACCGGAATACTCACAGAAGAATTTCGTAAAATGGAGAATGTTAAACGTTCCTGCGTGCCGATGGTTTCCTTCTGTGCTTGGGGTGCCCGCGCCAATGAATATCTACAGCAATATCATAGTCTACTCGATGCATCGTCACCCATGGTCAGGCTGCTCGAAAATGATGCTAAAGTGATGATGTTGGGCGTGGGGTATGAAAAAGCCACTTTTTATCACCTTAGCGAAGAACGCAATAAAGCGCCCTATAATGATTATAAAGAATTCAAAGGGTATTTAGTGGAAGGCGAAACACGCACTCCCATCTCACAACGGTATTTTGTACGCCGCGACATGTCAGTTAAGAAAGATCCTGCTGCCGCGGTGAAAATTCTGAAGGAACGTAACGCAACGACTGAGATTGCCTTAGGCAAAGGAAAATTATGTGTCTTTAAGGCGCGGGAATTTGATGATTGCTGCATGCAGGCGCTGGAAGAAAACCCGCATGCCTTTTTGATTTCCTCTCCTACTGACTACTAACGGCCTTATTCAGCTTATCTTTTCTGGAACAGAACTCTGCACGAAATTCGCACGGCCGCCGCCACTACATCTCGTGTGAAGCCATAAATACAGGCGAGTAAAATAGGGAGCAATAAAATTGAGGTTTTGTGGCAGGCTTTACCGCAATAAAGAGCATAGACATTAATCCGGCGGATAAGGGTTTTAATCCGGTCAGAGACTCCCTGCGCTTTTGCCGCATTATATTGCTTTTCGCTATAATTATGACATATCCAGCCAGCCGCCTCAGTATGGCGTATTGGCCCCTGTAATATCAGGTCGAATAAGAACACATAGCACCAATTGGTCAACACGCCTTTATTGGGAAGCCAATAGTCATTAAATTTGCATCTCCGCAAACAGGCGGTGCGATGTAATCCATAAAACATGATATCATTCGTCGGGCCAGCAACATATTTCACCGCTCGTACAAGCAAACTTCTCTCTGCATGTTCAGATTTTCGGCGTCTATACCCGTCAGTCGGGCTGCTCATACTATGCCAATACCCCGTGGCCGCTACGGCCTTCCTATCTTCATCCAAAAGCCCGGTCAGTTGTTCCAAATAAGTTTCCGTAACTTCATCATCATCCGCCAACCACATGAAATAATCCGTCTGTGCCACTGATAAAAGGCAGTGTAGGTTGTTGAGCGCCCCTTTATTTTCAGGTTGCGCAATCAAAATGACGCCAGGCAGTTGCTCTTCAAACTCTTTGATGGCTTGCAGCGTTTGCGGGTCTTGGCCAGCATTATCGGAAACAATCAGCACAAAATCGCGAAAGCTTTGCTTTGCTAATGATGAAAGTGCCCGCTTAATGGTATCAGCACGATTGAACGTGGGCATAGCTATCGTCACGCGCGGCACAAATCCATCCGGCACAGATCGGTAGACCACCATGTTTTCGTCGATATCAGTCGTCTGACTCCAGTCGAAGTTCATTCCTGCCTCTGTTCCAAATGACTGACCACCGTATCACGCAACGAGTCAAAGCTATTGACTTGAGCCGTCGCAATAGGATCGCACATGTTGGTGAGCTTTTGCCCGCCGTAATTAATCGTGATCAAATCTGCACCGGCTTCGACGGCTTCAAAAACGGTGGTCGAAGTGGAATTGGCGGGCACGTAAATATGAGAACGACTCGCGAGAGAGTTAAAGTCTTCTCCTGCGTCAAAAATGGTAAGGATATCCGCTGAAAATAAAGGCCTAAGACCCGACGAATCTTCGGTCTGAGCAGGATGAAGTTTCACCCCAATCGAAAGTCCAAGCTCTGCCAGCGCCTTCACAATATCACGCATTTCTTGCGAACGTGTCGGGCTTCCTCCGACCAAAACATCAATATCGCGGAGCCCTTCTGATGCGCAGCGGTCACTCTTTTTTACTGTAAGCTGAGCTATTGGAAAGGTAATATCTCCTGTGTCTCGCGTAATCAGAACTTTATCTGGAAACGAGGGCAAAGCAAAAGGAAGCTTCGGATAACTATACGCAAAATGGGAGCTTCCCATATAGCCATGTTGAATCTCGAGGGTCTCTATCCCTTTCTCACGCGCCAATGAAATAAGAGGTCGCAAGGTATCATCATTGACAAATAGAATCTGCTTAAGCGCGGGCAAGCGATTCAAAATAATCCCCCAGAGCCAAAAAGCCGCTCGCGCCTGCTTGTACTTGTGCAGCATGGGGCCACATAAGTCTGCATCCACACCGAACTTGTCTTTGATCTTGGCTGCGATCTGCGCCGCTTCCAAAGTAACTTCAGCAGGCACACGAAAGAGAGGCGTTATAAGGCGAAGCAGAAAGTCGATCGTCAATTTTGACAAAGCCTGATGGGGTGGATTTACAATGCCTGTCTTATTAGCATATAGCACACACGACGCTTTCTCCAGAAACGGTGCACAGGCCGCTTCCAGCGCACGGGTTGAAACATAAAGCATATCGATCTTTTGAGATCTAAGGGTGGCTAAACCCCAAATGAACAGCGCAACTCCTACTGTATGTTTTACAAAATGAAACGCACGTTCAAATTTAGAAGCAGATTTTTCTTTTTTTGATCCTACGAGATCTTTTTCCGTCGCGATAACAAATTGCACGCTATATCTTGCGACGTCCCACCAGTGGAAACCCTCATTATCTTTACACCGCGAAAACAGATCCGCTTCTACCTCTAACTGATTAAACGCCGTAATGAACTTCTCCAGTGAGCCATCCTCTCTAGCATCCATTGGTACTGAATTGGCATCGGGTTTAGCTTTTATTTTCATCGCTTCCATCTAACGGTTCTTCGCCCCGCATACCGATTTTGCTTAAGGGATTACCTGCTTGAATCGAGAAGGCCTCCACTTCGCCGCGTACCACCGACCCGGCCCCAATAATGCAGCCTTCGCGCAGAATCGCACCATCAAGAAGAGTGCAATTTGCGCCAACCCATACATCACGCTCAATTACAATACCCCCCTTGCTTGGCAAAAATCCTTGGTGGCGGATCGTTTGGCTGCGTGATTCAAAGGCGTGGTTGGTTGGGGCAAATGTACAATTAGGCGCGATCAGCACCCATTCACCAATGTCGACACCATTGCCAGAGAAAATAACCGTTCCCGCGTTGATAAAGCTGTTTTTGCCGATGCGTATGGGCCCATCCCCACCGACAGGTCGAATGCGAACGAAGGAGTCGATATAGACGTGGTCCTCGATTTCAATCAGCGTCCCCCTTTGTGAGTCTTCAATCTGAGCAAGATCAGAAATCTCTGCCGTATCAGCGACTTTAAGCACCATCGTTAACGCACTCGTTTCAGGTAACCATCGATGGTTTCCGTAATCATTGCCTTATGAGTCAGGCTTTTATCAATTTCAAAGTGATTCACCTCTGACATATATTGCTGCATAGCAGTATAAGGATTATCGCCGACATCCCATGGGCGCGTGTCCGAATAATAGCCTTTAGGGAAGAACTCGATAAAGGTATCGGGCAATACGCAATAACTACCAACCGTTGTCATGTCGGCATAGGCCTGCAATTCTTTGTATACGTGCTCGTGAGAGTGTAATGAGTCTAGAATCACCATGACGCATTTTTTGCCTTCAGTATGGGCACGCACTTTTTCGACCATTTCAGAGGAGACCGAATCGCCTTCATACATGGTGATTCGTTTCATCATCGGGTGCGCTTCAATCGCGTCACGGTTATGCTTGCGGATATCAATGTCAATACCGACCACCTCGCCATCAATTCCCATCATTTCCATCATTGCTGCGGTGAAGATAATGGACCCCCCATGGGCAATTCCCGTTTCAATCACCAAATCAGGCTTTAGCGCCCACATCAGTTCCTGCTGAATCATCATATCATTAGGGTACTTGATGACGGGACGTCCCATCCAACTGTAATTGTATGTATATTTATATTTGTCAGCGTGATGCATCCACTCCAGGGATTTCTGACGAAGCTCCTCATCCTGTCCCATTTTTACAATGTCGGCGTGGCGTTCATCAAGAAATTGTTTGATAGGGTCTTCTGTCATGCTGATCTCACTTTAATGTCTGATTGGGTTTCAATTAAACTTTTAATCACATCCGCCATACGCTGCCTAGATGCCTCTTTAGAGAGTTGTGGCGAAATATGACGGGATGTCACGGTAAATATTTCAGGCTTTTCGGGTTGATCTGATAGCACCTGAATCTCCAACGGAGTTTTTTTAACATCCCGCCAAGCTTGACCTACGATATTGGCGATATCACAAATGCGTGTTTCCCAGTCTGAAGCGGCATTCACTATCGTATAACCTTGCGGAAAATCGTCTATCAACTGTGTGATGATTGCGGCCACTTCATCCGTTGAAATGAAATTTCGTAGCTGCCGGCCTGACGACCGCAAACATACCTTTCCGGTTGCAAGGGCTTCCTTGACGAAACACATCGGCACCAGTGTTTCCCGATTAACCGTGGATACGCTTGGCACGCCATAGACGTTTGATGGCCGCAGCGCTACGATATCAAGTTTGGTTGTCTGCGCCATGTAGCGGCAGACTTCCTCCCCTAGATAATGATTGAGCGCATAAGGGGTCTCGCAGCTAACGGGGGTCGTCTCATCAACACCTCCCTGCAACTCCGTGCCATAAACTTGAAGCGTTGATAGATATACCACGCGGCGCACCCCTTGCTTAGCAGCCTGTTCCAACAACCGACGCGTCCCCATCACTGCAAGCGGCACCCCACCATCGTTTTCACGGGATTGAATGTCGTTTGGAGTCGCACAATGGATAATGGTTTCGATGCCATCAAAATCGGGCAGCTCTCCCATTACATTTAGTTCTGAAAAGGTGACACCAAGTTCTTGCGATAAAAGATCAATGCGGCGTCGTGCCGTGGGAATGACATCCTTTTTTTCCTTCACAAGACGCTTAACCAGCGCACTTCCAATAAAACCGGAGGCTCCGGTTACAAGTATTTTTCCGCGACTCATTCGTGGCCTTTCATGAGAGGCCACGAGGCATCTTTGGGCGAAGTAGACGATACGAGTAATGGCCATTCAATACCCATGGCAGGGTCATCATAGCACAATCCGCCTTCAGCATCAGGGGCGTAATAGGTGCTTACCATGTAATGCACTGTCGCATTCTCGGTGAGTGCCTGATAGCCGTGGGCGAAGCCTTTGGGCACATACATAAGCATCCCATTTTCCGCCGACAACTCCGCTGCAAACCATTTTAAATAAGTGGGAGAAGTTTCACGAATATCAACAATTACATCATAAACGGCACCACTAATGCAGCGTACTAATTTTACTTCTGCATCGGCGCCACGTTGAAAATGCATACCTCGTACAATGCCAGCCTCTGTATTTTGGCTCAAATTAGCCTGAACAAACTGCGTTTCCAACTGGTGTTCTGCGAACTCTTTGGCACAAAAGGTTCGCGCAAAAAAACCACGCTCATCGGAGAGGCGATCCAGCGCAACCAGATAAGCACCCTCTAGTGGAGTCTTCTCAAACTTCATGACGTGCGCTCCTTATTAGGAACACATTTTTCAAATGCCTCGATATCTCTCGCGCACAATTCATAGGCATCACCATCATCCAGAAAATTCCTATACCAAGCCATCGTTTGTTCAATTCCTTTGGCTAAGGGCCACCGCGGAACGATGCCAAGTAGCTGTTGAGCTTTTGCCGTTTCCAGCGCCAACCATTTCGCTTCATAATTATCTTCTGAAACTTCTCCCCATGTCGTATCCCCTCGGCCAAATGCCGATTGAGCAAAAGAGATGACCTCGCGCACGGTGGCGGCCTCCTGCGGCTCAGGGCCAAAATTGTAGCTATCAGCCAGTTCTGGCTCCTCATGGATCCGCTGCGCTAAACGCAAATAAGCCGCCAAGGGTTCCAAAACATGTTGCCACGGGCGAATCGCATTGGGGCTGCGTATAGAGAGCGGAGTATCGCTTTCCCAAGCACGTACCGCATCGGGAATAAGACGGTTATCTGCCCAATCTCCACCGCCAATGACATTGCCCGCTCTGGCGGAGGCAATGGCAATACCTCGCTGCGATAAGAAGGACGAACGATAGCACGAAATGACCAACTCGGATGCCGCTTTACTGGCACTATAGGGGTCGCGCCCCCCCAACCTGTCTGTCTCGCTAAATAGTTCGGCTGTTTCATTATTTTCGTAAACCTTGTCGGTGGTAATCGCCACAATCGAGCGAACAGTCTCGGAGGATCGAACCGCCTCCAAAAGATTAGCCGTACCTATGACATTAGTATCGAAGGTTTCCAGCGGCTTTTCGTAACCCGTTAAGACGAGAGATTGCGCCGCTAGATGAAACACAACTTCCGGACGGGAATTTCTGACAATCTCTGTCAGAGCGCCCACATCTCGAATATCGCAAAAATGATTTTCGCTGATATGGTCAGCCACTGATGCTGCATCAAAAAGATTAGGCGCAGTCTCTGGCTTTAATGCGACGCCCACAACCTCAGCCCCAAGTCGGCGAAGCCAAAGAACAAGCCATGCTCCTTTAAACCCAGTATGCCCGGTCAACAGAACACGTTTCCCCGACCAAAATTCTTGTTTCGGCAGGGTATCGTTTACTGGCTGTACTACCATGTCTTCCAAGGAGCCTCACCGTTACTCCAGAGATTTTCAAGCATTCGCTTTTCTCGCAATGTATCCATAGGCTGCCAGAAACCTTTATGTGCGAAGGCCATAAGATCTCCGTTTTTGGCTAAGTTGTTTAAAGGGCCAGATTCCCAATGAGTGGTATCACCTTCAATCAGATCAAGGCATTTGGGCGATAACACAAAAAATCCGCCATTGATAAGCCCTCCATCGCCTGGAGGTTTTTCGGTAAATCCGCGCACCTGATTACCTTCACATTCAAGCGCACCGTAGCGCCCCGGCGGCACAACCGCAGTCACGGTCGCCAATTTCCCATGGTCTTTATGAAACTTAATCAGCGCGCTTATATCGACATCACTGACACCATCACCATAGGTAAAGCAAATGTTTTCCTCTTCTTCGATATAGCTTTTTAGGCGCTTCAATCGCCCGCCTGTCATCGTATTTTCGCCCGTATCAACAAGCGTGACACGCCAAGGCTCCGCTTTTTGTTGATGCACTTCCATCTGGCCACTCTCCATATCGAAGGTTAAATCCGACATGTGCAGCGCATAATTGGCGAAATACTCTTTGATGATATAGCCCTTGTAACCACAGCAAATGATAAACTCATTCAAGCCGTGACTGGAATACATTTTCATGATGTGCCAAAGGATGGGTTTCCCACCGATTTCGATCATTGGTTTTGGTCTTGAACTTGTCTCTTCTGAGATTCGTGTGCCAAGTCCACCCGCTAGAATAACTACCTTCATGCCTTGCCCCTTCACCCTATCTTTAGCAGTTTTTTATACCGCTTTTTATATTTGTTTACCGTATGTGCTCATACTTACAACCGCTAATCAACATAGAGCCCGCCGGAGTGTTATAAATTGCTCAGTTGATCGTCTCTTAAACTGCTAGCCTATACCTAACTGGTATGGCAGCCAGTATTTTGCATGGGCAGCAAAGTTTAGCCATACAATCAGAATGACTGCATAATAAAGAATAACTGCAAGAATAACCCCTCCTCTATTTCCTTTTACCGCCTCGGGAAAATGAGCAAAAACCAGTAATTGTAGCGGAATTAAATAAAGCGCCATTCTATCAAGAGCCGTAGAGAAACCAGTAACAAACAACAGCACAAGCATCAGTAGAGATAACCACGATAAATGTTTCCAAAAGGTGCGCTCTGCTAGCGTCATTTTGAATCGGCGAGATAGTACTAGAAATATGGCACCAGGAATGGCATTTATTAGCAATCGAACTAAGGCTCCTTCAGAACTCATATCTTGATTATCAATATAAGTATCATACAAATAATCGGTCTGGTCAGCAAGGAACAGGTTAAAACTCACGATGCTTGCCAGTGCCACAATCCCAATTTTTTGAATCCGACTTTGAGTGGAAATCAGTGCGGCCATCGGCAATAGTAATACCGCTGTTTTATGGAAAGCAACCCCTAACAAAACCCAGAACACGAACTTTCTATAATCTGATCGCTTAATGGCGACCATCCCTAGCATGACAAGCCCTAGCGCAACTGATTGCCTTGTATATCCCATACCTACAACAATGACGAGATAGGGGATGGCACAGACAAGGCCAAGCCACGGGCGTGGAAGCGTTCTTAAAAAGGCAAATAAACCGGTAACAACAATGATGGCACATAAACTATTTACACCGGCAATTCCGAGGCCCAGCTTTGCAGATAAGACATTGAAAACAATATAGCCTGGATCCTCTATTTGCATTGCTTCAAAAAATGACAAATACCTGACACGTTCGAGATATTCCATATAGGTGGACCAATCACCCCCTACTTCGTAGCGAAAGCCAATCAGCACCATGAGGAGAAAACCTATAAACCGCCAATAGAGCGCAATACCACTGCTAGCGCGCATGCTTTGGCTATTATAGCCAAGCATTGTGGGGACAGCAGCCATCATAAATAGCATGTAATAAGAAAACATCGCTTATAACACCTCAAAAACATGACAATAGTTAACGGCACAACCGCACCATCTATTCACAATGTCTCCGGCCTCATTTTTATGCTCTTTTCTGCGCAAAACCCTTTTCATAGACTCTGCAACCAATGGATGACTTTTTGCATTGAAACAACCTTCTCAATATAAGGCGCTGAGTCCTCTCGCACTTGCCCGCGTGTATGCGATTGCATCAAACGTGCAAATTCACACATATCAGGTATCGCTATTTTATTATTTTTATAATAGGCAAAATTCTCAGGAAGCGAGCTATCTTCATGCCCTGAATAAACAGGCAAGCCCAAGGCCAACATTTCACGCACCTTTAATGTGGTCCCCTGTGTTAGGCTTTGCCTATCCATCGCAAGCGAGCCTATACCTATATCGCAGCGCGACAGAAGCGAACGGTAATCATCACTCTCTAGGTGACCATGAATCTCAATAACAGAACTTAAACTCTCGATTGTCTCAATTGTCATTCTCTGCTCATCCGATAGATTTCCAATCAAATGAATGATGAGTGAAGCGCTTCGGTTGGTTGGAAGTTCGGCGTTTGCATCTTCCTTTATTGCATCGAAAAGGCGATCAAGCCCATGCCACCTGCTGAAAGTATGGCAAATGAATGCCACTTCTATCTTTTGGGAATCCCTATTATCAGGCAATAGTTCTACGCTGCTCATATCGATCCCATTTGCATAGACAGAGTAAGGCTTGCCTGCTGCTCTTAATTCAACCTGATACTGTGCAATTTCAGGCGTCACACCAAGAATGGCACGTGCATTCTTTACGGCACACTTCCCTGAGAAGCGCTCCAAGAACGAAGCTAACTTCCCTTTAAAGCCAGAGCGAATAAGACGTAACTCTTCAATTTCTTTCGAGTGATGAATGCCTATTCTATTCGATAGAAAGGGGGCGAAAAGAAATACAAATGGGTCAAAGGGCATATGTCGCAACAGAACAAAATCATAGGTGCGGCACAGCCTTCTAACGACTACCCACGCATATAAATTTCTTAAAATTATCAACCTAAAAATAGCGGGTATACGCTTCTCGAACGCTTCTTTTGACTCTCCGCCGTGGAGGGCCAACTGATTCCATTCGATGCCGACCAGTTCCTTACTGGCTTTTTGCTCCCACGAAATTTGCTTGCGCACACCAGATGGCAAGTCGCTATAGACTGTCACGTGAATAATACGCATTTCAGGAGCGTCTACCATACTTGCATTTCTGACAATCTTTGAGTGATAATGGGTGAAAGATCAACACCATCAGCCGTATCGTATTTTGTGTCAAGAAGTATCCAAATAATAACGGTTTGAGTTTCTATACGTTACATAACATCAGTATAAAAGACTCCCCAATTCTATTCTAAGATAAGGTTTCAAATATCTCGCGTGCGAGTTCTAAATCATCCGATGCGTCTACATCAACCGAGCGCTGGCGTGGCATTTCAACAATGCCCATATTGCCGCCCCATAGCTTGTCGGTACGGTCATAATATTCTCGCGTACAAGAGAAGATAGCGCCATTACGACGATATATTTTTGGCAAATCCTGACGGCGCATATACTCCATCTCAGGCGCGACAGACACTGCCATACCCTCTTGCATTTGATACATTTTAGCGGGATGCGACTTCTGCTCTTGATAGGCACTGATGACCGAATCATACCCCCCCGCTTGCATCATGCTTTCGGCTTTCTCAATATCTTGCGCATTTCGCAAAGGCGAGGTCACTTGCAGAATTGTGAAGTGGCCGAACAACTCGCCATCAGGGTCGACTTCGGCCAGCAAATGATCGACAACGACGTTGGTCGTGCTGCTATCTTGTGCTAATTCATCTGGCCGGTTAATCAACCTTATGCCACATACATTTGCGACTTGCGCCATTTCTTCATCTTCAGTGGAAACCATAATATGCTCAGCACGATAGACTTCCATGGCTTGGTTAATTGTCCATTCTAATAACGAAATGCCGTTAAATTCTGCCAAATTCTTGCGTGGGATTCCTTTGCTTCCACCGCGAACAGGAATGATACAAAAAGACGGTTCTTCCATACCCTTATTCGTCATAAATATAATGAATTTTCTTTTGCACACCTAATGGAACGGTTGTTAAAATCTCGGCCATTTTCAGGCCTGCCGTACCATCTCCCACCAGCGTATCACATTCATATTTTCCATGAGCGATTTGCTTACGTGTTGCTTCGAGAATTTGAGTGGAGTCATAATCGCTATCCATCACATTACTCGCCCGCTCACGGCCTTCTTGTCGCGTTCCGACGTTCACACAAGGGATACCTAAAAACGCTCCCTCGCGCAGCCCTGAAGAGGAGTTCCCAATAATGCATTTCGCATTCGCAATCAGGCGCGCATAATCTTCCGGCTCAAAATTCAAGAAAAAATGCATATTTGGCGTTTCGTTATTTTCGCGGAAAGCGCGAATACCTTTCGAGATATCATCTGACCCCGCATCAACATTCGGCCATAACCACGCTACTTGCATACCTTCTTTTGCCAATTCATAAACCGCACTTAACGTTTCATTAATTTGTTCTAGCCCTGAACCAAACTCAGTTGTTACAGGATGCTGCAGAACAACGATATAATCTTTATCAACACTCAAGCCTGACCCAACGCCACCATAGCGCTGAAAAATATCAGCGGGTAACGTTACATCTAAACCAGCCACCAAATCAATGGCCGGGCAGCCCGTAAAAAATACTTTAGCAGGGTCCTCACCCATTCGAACGACATAATCTCTTGCACGTTCTGTGGCCGGAAAATGGATATGAGAGAGCTTGGTAATGGAATGCCTAACCGCTTCATCAATCGAGCCTGTAACCTCGCCACCTTGGGTATGCGCCACGGGGATATTCATATAACTTGCTGCAACCGCTGTCGAAAGCGTTTCATATCGATCAGCGACCGTAAGCACAATATCTGGTTTTAAATTCTCAAAATGCGTCGCCAATTCGATGATGGCTAGCCCCGTTGATTTTGCCATTATTATGGGTGCCTCACCTTCTAAAACGGAATGCACGACGGCATCTTCTGTAAAACCATCTTCGCGCATGATATTGATAACCGCACCGAACCGACGCAATAAAGCGGAGGCTCCAACAATCAATTGCAACTCCAAATCTGGATGGTCTTTAATCGCCTGCATAGTCGATTTAATACGCCCGTAATTGGCACGGCTATGGACGACGACACATATTTTTCGCATTACTTTAAATCCTCTAACGTTAACAGCCTATTGCTGGCGACAGCTTTCACTAATTCTCGCCCTATTATTTGGTCTTTATCGGCCCAAGCAATACCCGTTGCCGGCTTTTTCGACGTGATATCTGATTCAGCAATCACATGCCCTATGGGCAAATCCATTTTGAGCGCAACGCTCTTTGCAAATAACGCTTTTTGATTTTTTAACCGCGCGGCCATCTCATCTTTATCAACGGGGTTCGCATCCATTTCAGCCACATCATTAGCGAAACGTACGAGCTGCGCGACCTCTTCAATGGTGATCGAGGAGCTCATATCCGGCCCGAACATACGACGGTCAAACGTCGCGTGTAATTCAATTAAATTATAGCCACGCGCGATGGCCGCCGTAGCAGGAGAGAGTGATGCGGAATGATCAGATAACCCAACACGGCAACCATATTTCTGGCTTAATTCGTCTAGAATATTTAAGCCTGTCTGCTGAAGCGGTGTCGGATACATACTGGTACATTGCATGATCGTATAATCTGAGCCACTTTGTTTTAGCATATCAATCACTGCATCAATTTCCGCCCATGCACTCATACCTGTACTGACAATAATAGGCTTGCCGGTGGCAATCATAGCCTCCAGCAATTCGCGAGAGAGTGTATCGCCAGAGCCAACTTTCCATATCGGCACTCCGACACGATCCAGCAATTCAACCGCCGCAACGGAGAAAGGCGTACTAAGGAATTGAATGCCTTTTGTATCGGCATGTTCTTTTAAACCGACCCACTGGCTTTCCGTAAATTCCATACGCTGCCAGTAATCGTAGCGAGTCTCATCTTGGTTCGAGAACTTGATGCGAAACGGCTCATCAAGTGTCGATTCTTGCGAAGCAATATGGGTTTGAAATTTCACCGCATGGGCGCCCGCATCTGCCAGAGCATCAACATAAGCGTAGCACATACCGAGCGAGCCATCGTGGTTCTGTGCAATCTCCGCAATGATAAGCGGTTGGCTTTGATCTTTCAATTTCTCCAGAAACATAAAACTCCCCCCCCTCTTTCTATATTACTTAATTACTACCGATAAACCGTTCAATGCAGAGCGGCAACCTCTATCTAACTTCTAACACAAATAGCACTCTCGCCCACTTGATAAACTTTAACACCCTCTCTCGAGAGTCACCCTGCACTTGTTTCAGGGTCCATCGCGCCACACTTAATAATCTTGCAAATAGATGAATGGAGGCTGAAATAAATTCAGCCTGACAAGCATCGTTACGTTTCCGATTGACCTGTTTTAGCAATAGCTTGAAATACGCTATTATTTTTCATCAAAACTTCCCATGTATCACAGCCAACGATACGGCCCTTATCTAGCACAACAATACGGTCACATCGCTTCACCGTTGTCAGGCGATGAGCGATCAGCAGAATCGTTTTATCGCCTGGAAGCGCGTCCACCGCGCTCATAACATCATGCTCAGTCACATTATCGAGCGCGCTGGTCGCTTCATCAAATACGATAAAATCGGCATTGTGATAGAGCGCACGCGCAATACCGATACGCTGAATTTGCCCACCGGAAAGCCTAATCCCACGCTCGCCAACCAAAGTAGCATAACCTGCCGCCAATTCATCACGGATGAAACGATCTAGTTTCGCAATTTTCGCAGATTCTTCGACCTTTTGCTGATCGATCTCTTCTGCCGGAATACCGAGGGCGATATTTTCCGATACGGAAGCATCGGTCAAAAAGATATCCTGCGGCACATAGCCAACATTACTTTGCCAATCGCGTACATTTTCATCCGTGACGGGAGTTCCATCGACGATGATTTCGCCTAAGTGAGGCGACAGTAATCCTAAGGTAATATCAGCTAAGGTGGTCTTTCCTGCGCCGGTCGTACCGACAACACCGATGCGCTCGCCGGCTTCAATGCTCAGTTCAATCTCCTTAAGGCCAGCATTTTCCGCCGCGGGATAATGATAGGAAATTCCTTTAAAATGAATAGCATCTTTGAGTCCAATCGTATTTTCGCTCTGGGCGATGGAGGCTACACCTTTCAAGGCGAGTAGATCCTCGTAAACCGCATCGACCGCCGCACGGCCAGCCTGAATTTTAGCGAGCGAATGGTAAATCACTGAGAGTTCCGGCATCAGCCTTTGTCCTGCAAATGCCAATACCCCTAATAATGGAAGCACCCCCTCAAGCGAGGCTGCCTGCCCTTCAGCAGGAGGCTCTAACATCACCACGCAAATCAGTAAAATCCCGCCAAGAGCAAAAGCTTGCAATGCATATTGTGGCACGAATGAAAGCGTGTTGATGATCACCTCCGTCTTTGCCATATAGTAAGATGATTTCGTATAACGCTTTAAGTAAGCGATCTCTCGACCTAAGAGCTTAATCACCTTCACGCCGCCAAAGGCTTCTGTCGCAATGCGATAACGCTCACTATTACTATCCAAACGCTCTTTTCCTAACCGGCGTAAATAACGCCGCACGGTGCTATAGGTAATGCCGTAAAGCGTTCCAAATACCAAAAAGGCACAGGCAGCTAGCACGGGCTCTATCCATAAAAGCAAAGCGACAATGGCAATAACCGTCGTAATGGAAGCCACTAACTCTGCTGCGGGGCGCAAAAACTGCAACACCACCTCGCGGCTTTCGGCCAGAATACGCGTCCCTAATTCACCGGAATGGCGATTGAGGAAAAATTCATACGGATGGCTTAAATAATTTCGCATCAAACGGTAACTGATGCTGTGCATACGCATCAACGAGAACCGAAATACGGCATAAGTTTTGATAATCTGAATAACGCTCGCCAGCATAATGGCCGCGAAGCTAGCAAATGCCAAACCGGCCAAAAAATTGTAAGAGGAGGTGAAACCGAAATACTCATAGCCCCAAGCCAGCAAAGGCTGACTTTGAATCTGCGAAGGATCCGCTAGAACTGATAAGAACGGCACGACCGAACCAACCATAAAGGCTGAAGAAAGCGCCCCGATGCAAATGATGACCAACGTAATATAAGCGAGTCGCTTCTCACGTTCATCCAAAAGCGCCCATGCTTTGCGCCAACTATTCATCTCAACCATACTGCTGCACCTTAGCGATTATTGGCTCTCAAGCCAGCTTTGAAACATCAGCACATTCCATACACGCGCTTCCATGAAATCATTGCCTTTGAGGAGCTCCTTCCAAGCGGAAAGAATCGGCTCAGGCCGCCAATAACCTTGCTGGCGCAGAAGTGATTCATCCAGCAACGCCTCCGCCCATTCACGCAAAGACCCTCGCAACCATTGCCCCAGCGGGAGCGCGAATCCAGCCTTTGGCCGATCTATCAGTTCTTTAGGGATATGGCGATACAGGAGTTGACGTAGGATCCATTTCCCCTGCCCATCTCGAATTTTCATCTCTGCCGGCAATTGCCACGCAAAATTCATCACCTCTGGGTCTAAGAACGGGATACGTGTTTCCAGACTGACCCCCATCGCCGCACGATCGACTTTGGTTAAAATATCCCCCGCAAGATAGGTCAGCGTATCTTGCTGCATCATCCACTCGGCAAAGGGCTTATCGAGGCTTTGCTCGGGAATGCGCTCGCTAGCACCAATCACCAGCGATTCCGGTTCATGCCAAATTGAGCAAAGCGATTGGTAAAATTCGATTTGCGTGCGAGCATCCATAGCCTGCATTAGTTTCTGACGATGTCCCGACGAACGAATTGGCAATGTTCCCAGAAAATGCGCTGCCATGCTGCGAAGTGGATATGGCATAAGCTGGATTTTTTTCCATAATCCCGGCGCATGAATATGGCGATTATAGCCACCGAAAAGTTCATCCCCGCCATCGCCAGACAGCGCAACCGTCACATGCTCTTTCGCCATTGCAGCAACTAGGTAAGTCGGAATTTGCGAGGAATCGGCAAACGGTTCATCAAAAATCTGCGGTAATTTAGGGATAACATCCAGCGCTTGGTTTGCGGTGACGTAAAGCTCCGTATGCTCTGTTTTTAAATAATTCGCGATCGCTTTCGCGTGGGGGGCTTCATCAAACCCTACCTCATCGAACCCGATACTGAAACTCTTGACCGGCCTCAAAGATTGCTGCTGCATCAGCAAGGTGATGGCGGTCGAATCAATCCCGCCGGATAGGAAACTCCCTAATGGAACATCGGCAATAAGACGCTTTTTAACCGCCCCACCCAGCACTTCTTCTAATCTACCCACCAGTTCATCTTCGGGCGCCGTATAGCGATTCGATGACGCCACCTGCATCTGCTCGCTCAAAGACCAATAACTTTGAGGCTTAGGATTATGCTCACCCTGAGGAATCGTGACATAATGCCCTGCCTCAAGCTTATTTATGCCTTCATAAATGGACTGGGGTGCGGCGATATAGCTGTAGCGTGCATAATGCAAAAGCGCATCACGGTTGATGGCGGAAGCGAATTCATCCAATGCCTTAAAAGCTTTAAGCTCAGAGGCGAAAATCAACTCATCTTTCCACCTACCATAATAGAGCGGCTTCTCACCAATACGGTCACGCGCGAGCGTCAGGGTTTGCTCTTTTCTATCCCATAAAGCAAAAGCGAACATGCCGTTAAAGGTCTGCAGTGCCTTCTCAACACCCCATGCCTCTATGGCTGCCAATAAAACTTCTGTATCGGAAGAGCCGCACCAAGGAGTATCAAGTTGCTCGCGCAATATTTGAAAATTATAAATCTCACCATTATAGCTCAGCACATAGCGTTCCGATGCTGACACCATAGGCTGATGCCCCGCAGATGAGAGATCGATGATTGATAAACGACGATGCGCCAGCGCGATTCCGGCCTGTGCATCGCTCCACACCCCCTGATCATCGGGTCCGCGATGGGTTAAGCGATTAGCCATATCCCCAGCGATCTTTTCCAAATCAACCGCTTTTGATGACCATATTCCTGCAATGCCGCACATGCGGCGAATTATCACAGAATCTAGGGAGAATGACTATTGGTTTTTCATTTTTCTTCGCTTGGAACTTATTCTAAAAACTGTATAAAATTTAGGAACCTTCTGTCAAAAACATAGGAACCCTATGTCAGCCTATATCGCACTTATTTTGCTTCCACCTTTTTTCACTCCACTAAACTTGAGGCGTACTGCATTTCCGTCTAGACCCCTTTTTGCCAATAACTCAACTGCCTACCTTCCTTACCCAAACGCTCTGTTTCAATAGGTTCAGCTCATGAGTAATAAAACCCGCATTCTCATATCGATCAACGCCTCTTGGAACATTTATAACTTCCGAAGCTCCTTAATTAAGATGCTGCAGGAGAAGGGTCATGAAGTCGTCACCGCCGCACCTGAGGATGCTTATAGCGCGCGACTAGAAAAACTCGTTGACGAGCACCACCCTATCGCAATGAGCAATGCTGGCACCTCTCCACTACAAGACTTCATACTGTTTTGTCGCTATGTTCGCTTACTGAAAAAACTAAAGCCAGCAGTGATGTTAGGCTATACGATCAAACCCAATGTTTATGGCAGCTTCGCTTGTCGCTTACTAGGCATACCGATCATCAATAATGTCTCTGGGTTGGGGACCGTTTTCATCAAACGCAATTGGATGACGCTCATCGCCAAAATGCTCTACCGTCAGGCATTCAAATTTTCATCTTGCGTATTTTTCCAAAATGACGAGGACCGTGCGCTTTTCATCCGAGAAAAGCTCGTTAGCGCCTCGAAAACAGAACTTCTTCCTGGCTCTGGCATCGATTTAAAGCATTATCAACCCCGCCCCAAACAGCCCGAAGACACGATTCGCTTTGTGCTGATCGCCCGTATGTTATGGGATAAAGGGATCGGCGAATATGTGGATGCGGCACGTATTGTGAAGAAGCGCCACCCTCATGCGATATTTCACTTACTAGGCCCACATGGCATTGCAAACCGAACGGCCATCACGCCCGATCAGATTCAAAGCTGGGCAGAAGAAGGTGTTATTAACTACCTTGGCGAAAGCGATGATGTACGCGATATTATCGCAGAAAATGATGTGGTAGTTCTCCCCTCTTACCGCGAAGGAATGTCGCGTGTATTACTAGAGGGCCTAGCGATGGGCACCCCCTTAATCGCCACGAACGTACCGGGCTGCAAACATACGATTGATGAAGGTGTGAATGGCTTCCTCTGTCACTTAAAAGATGCAGAAGACTTATCGAACAAGATGATCGACTTCATTAAACTCTCACCCGAGGAGCGCACCAAAATGGGGCAAGCAAGCCGCCGAAAGGCCGAAAAAGAATTTGATCAGCAAATCGTTCTGGATGCTTATTTGAATAAAATCGAATCGCTCATCCAATAAGCCACTCTCGCTTAAACTGTACGAACCCGCTTGCGAGCCTTTTTACGAGATTTATTCGACCGACTGAGAATATAATGCTTATCCGATTGAACCACACTAATGACCAACACAGAGGTAACCAACGCTAAGATAGCCGGTATCTGTAACGGGAAATCAATGGTGGAATGAAGCGCCATCAACGTCAACACCGCGATCCCCATACTTGGTATTGCATAATGTTTTTTGCGCGTTCGAATAGCGACGATAAATTGACGAAGCACTATAACAGCGACCAAAAGCACTCCTCCGAACACGATGAGCCCCATCTCAGCGGCCAACTCCAAATAATGACTGTGCGCTTTATCGTATAACCCTTCCACTGGCATCACTTCGGAACGATAGGGCTGAAAGTGCGAAGCAAACCCGCCAAGCCCATGCCCTAAAATAGGTTGGTCCATTATCATGGGAATAACCGCCTCAAATAGCTCAGGTCGAACATCCCCATCAAGCCCTTGGACAAGAATATCTTGCATCAAACCGGAGCCGTGCTGGTTAAAAACCCACCCCATCACCAGAGCCGTCAACACACTCCCAAAAAAGAGCGAAAGTGAACGCTTTTTGATACCACGACTCATGCGTCGCTTAAGGATCAGCCCTATAAAAAGAGGGCCACATACCGCGAGCGAGATAATCACTCCGCCACGCGAACCGGTTAGAAAAAGCGCAGCTAGAAATAACACACAGCCAAATAGCACCAACAAGATTTGTATGACAATGCTCAACTTCATGTTCTCAATTCGCTCTGCTATGGATTGCCCTGCTCCTTTCATATGCTGGCGAATAAGACTGTGCAGCTGCGAAATGCAAATAATGAGCATCACCCCCAAGTAACTTGCGGCATTGTTAGGGTTAATGAACTCATAGGCGTAATAGGTAGAAATCAGCGACACCTCCGACCGGTGCAAAAAAAAGCTAATACACACCATGATAATACTTAAGAGTAATAGGCTGAGGAAAAACAACCGTGAGGCCGAAACGCTCGAGCCAACCTGCAAAGCAATAAACCCAATCGTTGCCACAAAAATCACCCTACTCACCGAAGATTGCCAAGCAGAGATATCGATTGAAGTAACCAGCACCCATTGCAAACCGCTCCATAGTAAGAAAACAGTAACGACCCACAGCCCAAGCTTTGCAAAAAACGGATGTGCTTTATAATCATCGCTAAAACTAAACCACATAAGCGGTACGGAAAAACACAACCCAACGATTAGCAAATCATCATAAACTAAGCCGCGTGCGGCGCAGGCAATCGATAGAAGTAAAGCAAGAAACATCGCGCAATATTCTAATCGATTACGTTTTAATAGCGCCTGCATTTTAGAAAATGAAACTCCGCGCTTTAGCCATCAATGACGCGGACGACGAGAAGGTCACGTACAATCGACAGAATACGGCTTGTTCCTACAATCGGATGATTATCAACATAGATCATATCATTATGGTGCAACTGTAATTTTCGCGCGATAAAGACCCCTTTAGGATCGCGTAAATTGACACGATAAACCGTTGGAATTGTCTCGCGTTGAGCTAATTGAGGGCTCTCTATTTGCGCCCCAATACCTTGAAGAACTTCTTTCTTCTCTTCTCTGTAAATCAGCACCGAACTTGCTTCAGCACGTTCAATATCCAGCCCACCAGCTCGCGCAATCGCATCTGCTAACATAACTTTCTCTTCACTCAACGCGACACGGCCACTCTCCGTCACCGCTCCAAGAACATTGTAATAGAGCTCCTCTTTCTTGAGAGAAATAATATCGTTCGGGCGGACAAAGATGTTATTTTGCGGTCGCTTCAACAATGAAAGGATTCTTGCCGTCACCGACTTACCCTCACGCTGCAACGTAACCAGTGTTTCATAATCAGTACCGCTAAGACCACCCGCCATACCGATAGCATCCAAGATACGAATGCCCCCTTGCGGTACGTTGAAACGTCCAGACCCATTCACATCACCGATCACAGAATAAAGATTCGACGTTCGACTAACAATCGTGACAACGACCTGTGGCTCAATGGCTCTATCCGCAAGACGCTTTTCAATATCTGCCTGCACTTCGATAGGACGACGCCCATAGACTTTTACAACACCACCATCTTTACCTTTAGCAGCATAAGGAACGGTAACACTACCGGTACGGTCCACCTCTTGGTCAGGGATGGAAACGAAATTCCCAGAGCTTAGCGAGCCACTTGCCGGCACGAATAACCCGCCGGAGCCTGCTTCAAAAATAGTCACGCGGATAGTGTCGCCTAACCCAATACGAATATCAGCAGCATCCCGGCGATCGGTAAACTCTTCTTTGAAATAGCCATCGCCATTTGCCTGCGAGACAATATCGACATTCTCATCATTGGCATCAATAAATACGAAAGGAAGGTTACCATCGGACTTACCATCCCTACTACCGGTAATGCGCTCGCCCGCGGCTTCCGCAACTGAGCTTGCAGAAGGTCCATCCGCTGGAACAGCACCGCAGCCACTCAGCATGAAAGAAGTTATCAACAGTAAACCCCCGCATCGCCCTGCAGAAGAACCACAAGTCGTTATAGTGTCTACCAATTTGCCTGCCATCATACTACGTATCAACATCCTATTAGGTACTCCTTTTGGAACTCACTTCAAGAAGCGTACCAAAACTTCAAGAAATGTATCAAATAGAGAACCCAATAGTAGAGCAATACTCGAAACGAAGGAAATTTAAACGTACCTGAGCGTTGGTTTTATAGAAAACTGTATTAATATTAGAACAGTTTTGGGAAAACAGGCGTAACACATTAAGATATCACAACACCTCTTAAAAAATACCTGTCTCATAAATACCTGAGTAATAAAAAATTCTCTTTGAAAGAGAATCAAAAATAAACCTTTAAATACCACAAACAAAATGCCAAAAGTCGTAGGGCTTCAGAATAGCTATTCTTAAGCCCGTTTGATCCCCGCAAATATCTTAGCAAACTATTCAGCGTCAAAGGTTGGGGACAATTTTTTGCCTTTCATAAAAATCGCCTTAAGCGGTTCATGTAAAAGTTGCGGAGACACAACTTATCCCCCTACTCACTCTTTTTGATTGTATTGCTCTCTTTCCATCGTTAAGAATTTCGTCTAATATCGACACAGATAAGAAGAGCTAGGACGGTCTATTCCAAATATGCAAAATAATACGGATACGGAATATGAATTTGATGCGCTGCTCTATGCAAAAGAATTCCTTGCCACTTTACACCGAAAACGCAAGTTGGTCGCTTTATGTATGGTCACCTGTTTTATGCTTGGCGTTTTTTACATTACGGTAACGGCTCCTCTTTACACCGCGACGACCTCCATTCTTATTGACCCACGTCAGGCGGCCGTTATGCCAGACCGGCTAATGCAAATGATGAATTTCCGAGAGAATTTGATTCTTGATAGTCAAATAGAAGTGATGCACTCAAGTAAATTGCTCGAAAAAGCCGCTGAACGTGCAAATATCTACAAAGATTTAGAAACATCACGCAATGGGTTACTCCACTCCTTCAGAGGTCTATTATTTGGCAATGAAAAAGCAGAAAAACTCCTTGAAAAAGAGAAATTGAAAAAAGCCACCTTTCAAGAATTTCGAGATGGTTTAGTGGTAGAGCGTGTCAGGCGCACTTACGTGCTGGATATTAGCTATACTTCGCATGACCGAAAGAAAGCACAGACACTGGCCGATCTTATCGCAGATGTTTATTTAGAAGAAGAGCTTGTCACACAATATGAAGCCTCACAACGCATCAATACATGGCTATCAGAAGGTGTCCAAAAATTACGCGGAAATCTAAATTTAGCAGAACAAAAAATTGAAAATTACAAATCGCAAAAAAGTATTGTCGATACCTCGCGTGTTGACTCTCTGACGGACCAGCAACTTTCCGAATTAAACAGGAATTTAATTATTGCGCGTACAGATACAGCTCACGCAAAGGCGCGTTATGAGAGTCTGAATGCTCTTTTAGAAGATGACAGCCCCGATAAAGTGATTGGAAATTTAACAGATAACAGGGTCTTAAATAACCTTCGCAGCCAATATATTGACCTGTCACAACGGGCGTCAAAAATTAAACGAGATCAAGGGAGAGACCATCAGGCATATACCAACCTTGAGAGCCAACTAAACGACATTAAAAATCTAATGACCGACGAATATACGCGCGTCGTTCAGGGCCATAAAAATGAATATGATATCGCACTCTCAAAACAAGAGAAATTACAGGAAGAGTTAGCGGCGGTCACGGATATCTCCCTGTCAGGTCAGCGAGACCAAATTGAATTGCGTGAATTGCAACGCGGCGCCAGCTCAATACAAGAACTTTACACCAAACTTTTGAACAACCTTAATGAACAAGTGCAACGCCAATCCGCTCCTTTTGTTCAAGGACGAGTCATAAGCTACGCCGCTCTTCCCGCTTATGCTAGCTGGCCTAATACGCCGCTTGTATTGATTTTATCTATTTTCCTCGGTGCAACGGCAGGGATTGGTCTCATCTTCTTACGCGAACGGCTCGATAAATATATTCGCAAAGCCGAGGAACTCGAGAAAGCCACCCAGCGCACCTGCCTTGGTATGATTCCAAAGGTCGAGCTGCATAAAGACGAAAGCAAGACACTTCCTTTAGGCACAAAAACATCGCATCGAGACAAGAATCCCTCATTCAATTCAGACGTATTTGATACGATGACCGAGATGTTAGATCAGCAAACCGGCATTGTTTCAGAAGTCATGCGAACGATACAGCTTGCCATTAAGTTCAGTGCGCCACATGAGAAGACCAAGGCGGTTTCTTTTGTCTCTGCTCAACCGGGAGAAGGAAAGTCTACCACCTCTTGTTTTCTCGCCAAACATCTCGCAACAACAGGAGCCAAAGTCGCATTGATTGACTGTGATTTCCGACGCCCGAGTTTGACAAAATTGCTCTTCCCTCAAGCTCAGAGTGGATTTTATGAGTTAGCGCATGCAATGGGTGGGAAAGATAAAAAAGATTTCACCGCTCAGATTGATGCTATTTGCCACGAAACAAACGTAGCGAACCTCTCTTTCATCCCGGCAAAAGGGCTCAGCACCCCGACCACCAACCTGAATTTGGTGGCGTCAGGTCAAATGGATGAATTGATTGCCCGGCTAAAACCAAAATTTGATGTGGTGTTAATTGATCTCCCCGCGATTATGAATATTGCAGATGCGCGTGCAGTAGCCCATTCTATCGATGGTTTTATCTTCCTCGCGCATTGGGGACAAACAAACCCAAATATGGTGCGAAAAGCACTCCTGCGCTCTCCAGAAGTCGCCGAAAAAACCGTCGGATCTTTATTGACACAAGTCGACTCCGAGGCAGTAACGCTCTACGGATATTATGGGTACACAGAAGATGTGGCTTAAATAAGCTTCACCATTTCTTGAATTTTACCGTGATTCCTCTACTGCTCTTACCAGAGAAATTACAGAAAACTTTGCATGAAAAATTTGAAAATTTCGATTATCGGCGCAGGAACAGCGGGACTTTCTGCCGCAACTTTCCTTCAGGAAAATGGGAATCACGTCACCTTATATGAGAAATTTGAGCACCCGAAACCCATTGGTGCAGGGCTATTGATTCAACCCACCGGGCTTGCAGTATTGGCGAAACTCGGTTTAGATCAGCATATCATTAATACTGGCAGCCGAATTGACCGGCTCTATGGCAAAGTGGCGCATAAAAGATCTTCAACGCTAGAAGTGCATTACCGTGACTTTGCATCACATCTTTTCGGGGTTGGCACACACCGTGGCAACTTATTTTCAGCGCTTTATGAAAAAGCCATCGCTACGGGAGTCAACATTATCCCAAACAGCAACATCACGACGGTTGATGACTTTCAGGTCGCTGACATGATCATTGATGCAAGCGGAACGGGCTCAGTCCTGCGCGACCAATATGCAGATGTAAAGCGCGATAGGTCTTACCCCTTTGGTGCGGTTTGGTCGATTGTCGAAATTGACACAAACGTGTTTCAGCTTGATACCCTTGAACAACGCTATAAACGCGCCTACCATATGATTGGCATATTGCCGGTCGGGAAATCGGCAAAAACGGGCAAAGAATTAGCCGCTTTCTTTTGGAGCATGAAAACAAAAGACTATGCGGCATGGCGAGAGCAAGATTTTAGGGAGTGGCAAGATTATGTTATTTCCTTATGGCCAGAAACAAAATCGGTCGTGGAGCAATTCACCTCGCATGATGATCTCATGTTTGCCAATTACCGCGATGTTGTCTTGCGCAAATATTATACGGATAACATCGTCTTTATCGGTGACTCGGCCCATTGCACCAGCCCACAATTAGGGCAAGGTGCTAATTTAGCGCTGGTAGATGCGCTGGTGCTTTCCGAATCCATTGCCGAGTCTGAGTCGGTTTCACAAGCACTCATGCTCTATGAGAAACGCCGACGCAAACATATAAATTTTTACCAAACAGCCAGTCGCTTCTTAACGCCATTTTTCCAATCGGATAGTTTATTTTTCGCCAAGTTGCGGTTTTTTACTTGTGATTTGACCTGCAAAATTTCGATTACCCGCCGCATTGCCGCACAGGTACTAACGGGCACGAAAACAGGTTTATTCTCCAGCCTTAATCCAGGGAGATGGGCAAGCGATTACACGTTACGCAAATAATCTTCAAACGCCCGAATCGACTGGTTCAACTGACTCGCGAAAATGGCGCCAGCCGTCATTTCCATCAATGGGTTGCTAAATTGTGAATCAAGCGAATAGGTAATCTCAGTTTGCTTCTCACTCAACGACGCAAATTTCCATGACGCATTTAACCGCTTAAATGGCCCCTTAATCATAACGATCTCAATCAATTCAGGAGTCGCATGAGTAATCTGGCAATCATAGGAAAAGTTAAGCGCTGGCAGTCCGACAAAGACTCGCGCTGTTAACTCGCCTTCCGTGCGAGCCAATACCTTCACCTCGCGCACAAACGCCAAAACCTTTGGGTAAGATTCCACATCCAGCACTGCATGAAAAATATCCGCAATGGGGGAATTGACAGTTCGCTTATTTGAAACTTTGGGCATCTTCTAATCCACCTTCTCTAACGTGCCTTTATAGGCGACCAGCAAACCGATAATCGGCACAATGGTATGAATAGTAAATTGAAACTTCCCCTCCACCTCATGCTCCTGCGCCACAACATTGGGACGTAGAAATGCAAGCATGGGTATGCCTAAAACTCGCACTCCCTTTAAGTTCAAGGATAAGCACTCAGAATTTGCAACCACCTCAAATAACAAGGTCGTAAAATTCAAACGTTCATAGAGCAACCCACCCTGCAACCACTGCACTGACTTAAACGGTTTCCCTGCAAAACTACGCTGCCAAACTTCCTTCTCGCCTTGTTGAGAGAACTTCACTGCCACCTCCACCGCTTTCCCCGCTTTGGGTAATGATAACAAATTCGCGAAGAAATTTGATAGGCCATGACTCCCACGCTCTACATCGCAATGCCCGCGATATAGCGCCTCCCCCTCATAGGCATGCAGCGCTTGCACGGCTTGCGGAAGTTGCGCATAGGTATCGCCGAGAATTCGTTTATAAAGCGGCTTCATGCTTGACCTCGCGAATATTCAGCGCCTGCCATTGCGCCATCAATTCATCCTTACTCATGAATCCAACTGCAGCATAAGCCCCCCTATCTTTTAATTCCCCGGAAGCAATTTTCTTGGTGATAATCACAGCGGGCGTTGCAGGGATATACGGCCCATGCCCTTCCTTTGCAATGAGATACCATTGAACTGCTTTGGCTCGATTCTCCCGATCAATCCCTTTGGCATGCAGGTGCATCCCGCCATTTTGACTTCCCAATGGGTAAAACCATAGGCTAATAGTACGGCATAATGATGCAAAAGGCGTTAAACTGCTTAGCCATCGCCAGCGCACGGGCCACGACACTAACCATAATCCTAAATGTAAGATCGACAGCTCTAACCCGGCAAAGAAACGGATTGTTTTAAGTGTAGGGTACCGCGCTTGAAAAAAATCTAAATCAGGGATATCGCAATTCGCCATCCAGCGTTTACCTATAAAGGGATAGGTCACACGCTTTAAGTCCTGCCAGCCCCATATTGAGTTTTTTTCTCCCTCGACCAAAGTCAAAAAAGACTTACCTACATAACTTAAGATCGCGGCCACCGTAGCGACACCGCGTTCGGTTTGATTACCTGGCGTCACTCCATAATCCAGTACGTGAATCTCGGAAAAATCCGTTTCCAGCAAACTATCGATAATCGCTGAGGAGATTGCCGGAACCGTACTTGCACCCGTAAAAGCCATCATATTACCGTCTTTGGCTTGCTTATCTTTTTGCACAAACTGCGCCACATAGTCACGGCCATCCGCTAAATCGATATAGTGAATTCCCTGCGACATGCATTGCTCAAAGACGGTAAAATCCTGCCCCTGGAATGGCCCACAACAATTGATGATAATGTGAGGGTTCACCTCTTCCAACGCCGCCTTTAGATTTTGATAGATATCGATATAAACGGCCTCTACGCCTAACGTATCAGCAAACCTTCGCGCCTTCCCTACACTGCGCCCGGCAATAATGAGTGTCAGATTCCCTTCACTCGCCAGCGCTTCAGCAATACGCTTACCAAACACCCCATAACCGCCTAGAATCAAGACTCTCATACCGTTTATTTTAAACGATTTCGCCTTACAGTATAGATGATAAAAGGATTATCGTTATAATGACTCACCAAACTTCTGCTATAAACGGGTAACGGCAAATAATTGAGAAGCTTAAGCGATTTAATATGAAAATATTACTGATTGAAGATGATGCACAAGTGCAAGCCTATATCGTAAAAGGGCTGAAGGAAGCGGGACATACCGTGGATGTATCCAGTGATGGCAAAGAGGGGCTGTTTCTGGCGACAACCGAAGAATATGATGTAATCATTCTAGACCGTATGCTGCCATCACTGGATGGTTTAACAATTTTAAAAACCTTGCGTGGATCAGAAAACCAAACCCCTGTCATCATTCTAAGCGCTTTAGGCGAAGTGGATGATCGCGTCAAAGGCCTGCATGCCGGCGGCGACGACTATCTGGTCAAACCCTTCGCTTTTGCCGAACTGATGGCACGGGTTGAAGTCTTAGGTAGGCGAAACCCACAGGGAGGTGGAAATCAAGTGACCGCGCTATCCGTCGCTGATTTGAAAGTTGATTTATTATCCCGAAAAGTCATACGGGCTACTGAAGCGATCGATTTACAAACCCGCGAGTTTAGTCTGTTGGAATATTTATTACGCCATAAAGGCCAGATTGTGACACGCACAATGCTATTAGAGGCGGTTTGGGATTATCACTTCGATCCGCAAACCAATGTGATCGATGTGCATATCAGCCGATTACGCAAGAAAATCGGCGATAAAGAAGGCAAACTTATTCAGACGGTGCGCGGTGCAGGCTACATCATCGAAAATTAAAAGCACTCGCTATACGCAGAGTTCCAGCTTCAAGATGGCGGTGCTATTCACGGTGCTGTTAACCGGGTGTGGATTGATTCTGGGCTGGCTACTCTATGATTTTGGCCAACAGAATTTTATTCGTGAGACAGAAGCGGCGATTGATTCTGAAATTACTAACACTTTGTCGCTTATGGAAGCACTTTCAAAAGAAGAGAAAACCGCATTCATTGCCGAAAAATCGGCACAACAAGCCCACCCGCTCTATCTCTATCAAAATACGCAAGAACAAAAGCTGGCCGGGAACCTACCCCAAACACCCAAACAGGTCGACCGTATCGCCGAAGGGTTGATTAGCTTTCAAAGTGAAAACCGTCAACTCGCCGCTAAAATACATACCTTTGATGATGGCACTCGTTTGCTGGTCGCCCGTAATATTGACGATATTATCGCCAGCCATCAACGTTTAAAATGGCTCAGTCTATTGATGTTCTTATTTATGCTCACCGTCATTTGCGTCAGCTTTTTCATCAGTTATTTTGTGGTGAGCCGCATTAACCGAATCGGTGGAATCGCCGGACAAATCATTGAAACAGGCGATTTAAGCCGCCGCGTACAGATTGATTCTAACTGGGATGATTTAAGCAATCTGGGCGAAGCCTTGAACCTCCTCCTCGCACGCATTGAAGAGTTGATGCAAGATGTTCGTGATGTTGCTGATAATATCGCTCATGACTTACGTACTCCCCTAACACGCCTGCGTAATCAACTGGAATCACTACAAGAAGAATCCACCACCAAGAAAGAGCAAGCAGTCCTTTTAAGTGAGGTAGATGGCCTCCTTTCCACCTTTAATGCATTACTCAGAATTGCCAATATAGAGAAAGGCAAACGCCATCAGAGTTTTAAAGTACTGGATTTGGGGTCATTACTACAAGACGTCGTCGAACTATATGAACCGTTAGCAGAAGAGAAAGGAATCTCCATTAATGCCAAAATTTTAGAGAGTTCAGCCTTTTCTGGAGACCGCGACTTGCTGTTCCAATTCTTCGCAAACTTGCTAGATAATGCGATTAAATTCTCACCTCAAAACAGCGAAATTCAACTTGAACTAACACAACAGGGTAATGGCATTACAATCATCATTTCCGATCATGGCATTGGGATCGCACAGGGTGAACGCGAAAAAGTATTTGATCGTTTCTACCGTTCCGACCTGAGCCGCCATGAAGCCGGTAGTGGCTTGGGACTTAGCTTAGTCAAAGCGGTGCTCGAGCTCCATAAAGGCACGATTTCGCTCGGAGATAATCACCCGGGTTTATGGGTAAAGATTATCTTCTAACCTTACCATTTTGTAAGTTGGTCAGCGCACCAATTGCGTTATAAAGAAGTCATGAAAATTGCTATTATCGGAACAGGAATATCGGGGCTGAGCTCTGCCTACCTTCTACACCCTCACCACGAGATTACGGTTTATGAAAAGAACGAAGTACTCGGCGGACATAGCCGCACGGTAGAGGTAAAAGTACCGGAGGGAAAAGTGCCAGTGGATACCGGTTTCATCGTGTTTAACCATCGCAATTACCCGCATCTCACGGCATTATTTGAGCATCTAAAGGTTCCCACAGCAAAAAGCGATATGTCCTTCGGAGTAAGCATTGATAAGGGTTGGCTAGAATATGGCACGCAGCAATTAGGTGATATGTTCGCACAAAAGCGTAACTTACTACGCCCCGCTTATTGGAGGATGATCCGCGATATTCTCACTTTTAATAAACAAGCAGGCAAATACCTAGAGCAAAACACCACGCTTACCCTAGGTGAATGCCTCGATGAAATGAAACTGGGCCCATGGTTCCGCGATTATTACTTGCTGGCGATGGGCGGGGCTATTTGGAGCACACCGCTGGAGAAAATGTTAGCCTTTCCAGCACAAGCCTTTCTGCAGTTTTTTGATAATCACGGCCTACTCAGCATCAATGACCAACCCCAATGGCATACGGTGGTGGGCGGTAGTCGTGAATATGTGAAACGCCTTAGTGCCTCTTTCAAAGAACGTATAAAACTCAATTGTGGCGTCAAGCATGTAACGCGTCATGAGGGTTATGTTGAGATTGAAGATGCGCAAGGCGAGACTCACAAATACGACCAAGTCATCTTTGCCTGCCACTCTGATCAGGCGATGCAATTGTTGCAAAACCCAACGCCTAAGGAACAGGATATCGTGGGTTCTATCCGTTACCAACCTAACGAGATGGTACTGCATACAGATACTAGCTTTATGCAGAAGCGACGCAATGCATGGTCAAGCTGGGTGTATCTATCCGAACAGCGTAACGACCAGAACCCTGCTGTTTCCTTAAGTTATTGGATGAATAACCTCCAACCACTAGACACGAAAATTCCTGTGATTGTTACCCTTAACCCCGGGCGCGCACCGGATGCTGCAACCATTCAGGATCGCTACTCATTTGAACATCCGGTATTTGATGCATCCGCGATTCATGCACAATCGCGGATGCATGAAATTCAAGGCAAAGACCGCATCTGGTATTGCGGTGCTTGGCAGCGCAACGGCTTTCATGAGGATGGACTATGGAGTGCCGTGCGTGTCGCAAAGGAACTCGGAGTCGATATTCCGTGGAAATAACCCCACAGATTTATACGGCCAAGGTGATGCATAAACGGCTATTCCCCAAGGTGAATGCTTTTACCTATAGCATGTATTACCTGGCGCTTCCTTTGGTGGAAATCGCCGAAATTAAACTCCCCGCCATGATGAGCTTTCATGCAAAAGACCATGGCGCCAAAGAGGGCGCAGATTTAGAACCGTGGATAAGAGCTATTCTGGCTGATTACGGATTGAATGACGTTACCGAACATATCACTCTCATCAGTATGCCGCGTATTCTGGGTTATGTATTTAACCCGGTTAGTTTCTGGTTATGCCTTGATGAAAATAAACAATTACGGGCAGTGCTGGCACAGGTGAATAACACATTCGGGGAAACGCATCATTATCTCTGCGCCCATACCGACCACCGCGTGATTGACGCTGATGACCTACTAGTGGCGCAAAAACTCTTTCATGTTTCGCCTTTCCTAAAACGTGAAGGAAGTTACCAATTCCGTTTTTCCTTAAATAAAAACACACTAGGTATCTGGATTGATTTCTACGATGCACAAGGCGAAAAGCAGCTCATCACCTCACTGACAGGAACATTAACCCCCCTTACCAAGCAGTCCCTACGCCGAGCTTTCTGGACGCATCCGCTGGTCACACTCAAAACCATCTTCTTGATTCACTGGCAGGCAATAAAGTTACTCTCGAAAGGCCTCAAATACATTTCCAAACCTACGCAACGCAAAGAGCGACTCAGCAGTACAGACAACCTTACCAAATGGTAATGTGATGGTAAGCAACCCGTTAGGCGCCTTCCTTATAATGAAACGAAATAATAAAGGCATTTCCATGTGGCAAAAATCCGTGACGGATCGTTTTTTAAGAACGTTAGAGAAGATTGAACATGGTTCTTTCCAATGCACTTTGCCCAATGGCACGCTTTACAGCTTTCAAGGCACCCAACCCGGCGCACATGGCACCTTACATATCCACGATTGGCGAATGATCTCAGCACTGTCTGCCAAAGGCGATATCGGACTGGCCGAAACCTACCGTGATGGCGGCTGGAGTTCCGAAAACTTGACGGATCTTCTGCTGGTCGGCGCGCAGAATGAAAAAGCGATTGGACCCTATATTTATGGTGGATTTCTCTCACGCCTCATGACTCAATTTCTGTATCGATTTACACGCAATACATTAAAAGGCAGCAAGCGTAATATTCATGCGCATTATGATCTCGGCAATGAGTTCTACAAGCTATGGCTCGACCCCAGCATGAGCTACTCTGCCGCTCTATTTAAAGAGGGCGGTGAGTCTCTAGAGCAGGCTCAATATAACAAATATGACCGCATGTTAGATCGTTTAAACGTTTCATCAGGTCGTTTGCTGGAAGTGGGTTGCGGTTGGGGTGGCTTGGCCGAACGGGCGATCACTCAGCATGACTTTGAGGTAAAAGGCATTACCCTCTCTGCACAACAGCACACCTATGCCACCCAACGATTAGGCGGTAATGCCGAGATTGTATTGGAAGATTACCGCCATCAACAAGGCAAATATGATTCCATTATCTCGATTGAAATGTTCGAAGCTGTGGGCGAAAAATTCTGGCCCACTTACTTCCAAAAGATGGAATCTCTGCTCAAAGATAAAGGCACAGCAGTCGTACAAACCATCACTATCGGCGAACCTTATTTTGACCAATATCGCAAAACTGGCGATATGATTCGCAGCTTCATCTTCCCCGGCGGCATGCTGCCGACACCGACTCGCTTCGCACAAGAGGCGAATAAAGCAGGGCTGCAGGTGACAGATAGCTTCGCCTTCGGCAAAGATTACGCTCGCACGCTACGCCACTGGCTCGAAACGTTCGAACTTAAATTACCCCAAGTGCGAGCACTCGGATTTGATGAATCGTTTATTCGCCTATGGCGTTTTTATCTGGCGGTATGTATCGCAGGCTTTGAAACAGGCCGCACTGATGTGATGCAGTTGGAGTTACAGCATGCGTAAACTACTACTAATGGCCATCGTATTTTGGTTATCAGCAACTCAGGCACTTGCTTTCGAGATGGCGCAAAAACATATCCCAAATGCCAAGCAAGTAGGTGAAGCACGGATGACTTATCTGCTATGGGATGTCTATGATGTCACTCTACATGCGCCGAAAGGTCAATGGAGTGCGGATAAACCTTTCGCCCTGACGCTGCATTATTTACGCGCATTAGACGGCGAGGCGATTGCTGAACGCTCCGCCGCAGAAATGCGCAAACAGGGGTTCACCAATGAAATAAAGCTGGCCGCGTGGTACTCGCAAATGCGTGATATTTTCCCCGATGTGAAAAAAGACACAAAACTGGTCGGTCTTTATACTCCCAACGCGCCGACACGTTTCTATAAAGATGGCAAAGCAATCGGCATGATAAAAGACCCTGAATTCGGGCACTGGTTCTTCGACATTTGGTTATCGGACAAAACATCGGAACCCCAACTTCGCCGCCAGTTATTAGGGTTACGCTAGTGCTGCTACGCAAAGATATTTTGAACTATAGCTTACTGGCGCTGCCTTTAGCCTTTGTTGGTTTGCCGCTTTATATCCACGCGCCTGATTTTTACGTGACACAGCACGGGCTATCGCTTTCCACCCTTGCGGCATTATTATTAGGGTTGCGTGTTATTGATGCCATTCAAGATCCACTTATTGGCATATTGAGCGACAAATTCGCACAGAAACGTTTTAGCTTCATGCTGATTGCGCTAGTTATCTTAGCAGTAGCTTTCTACGCCTTATTTACACCTTTTACCAACCATGTTGCAGGATGGTTTGTAGTGAGTATGCTGCTGGCGACAACCGCCTTCAGCATACTCACCGTGAATTTAAACGCCTTAGGCGCACTCTGGAGTTCCGAATCACACCAACAAACTCGCATCACTACCACGCGCGAAGGCATAACGCTTATTGGCCTCACCTGCGCGGTCGTACTCCCCCCTCTGTTGCAAAAATGGATGGATATCTCGCAAGCCTTTTCATGGATGAGCGCCTTATTACTTCTATTGAGTCTGCTCGGATTCTGGCGATTTTCCGGCTGGTATAAGCAGTATGCTTCACCAAAGCCCAAAGCCGCCCAGTCACCTGTTTCTTTTTGGAAGAATATCAAAAACCTCTCACCTAGAACGCGCCATTTCTATACGACTTATGCCGTCAGCATGCTGGCCTCCGCCATGCCAGCGGTACTTGTGCTATTTTTCATTCGTGACCGCTTGGGGTTGGAAGAATATACAGGATTATTCCTGCTCACCTATTTCTTATCAGGCGTTATCGCCATGCCTTTATGGAAAACACTCAGTAACAATTATAGCCCCGAATGCGCATGGCTGGCCGCGATGCTACTGGCCGTGATTAGCTTTATCGGCGCCTTCTTGCTGAATGAAGGCAACCTCGTTCCCTATCTAATTATTTGCATCGCCTCTGGCTTCTCGCTAGGAGGAGACTTAGCCTTACCTCCTGCAATTCTTGCGCGTCACATGCATGGACAAGCAACGCAAAATAGTGCCTCAAGCCAATTCGCAATTATGACCTTCATCGCAAAATCCGCACTGGCCTTTGCTGGCATTATTGCCCTACCAATACTCGACTCTATGGGCTTCACCGCGGCAGCTAGCAACTCTAACAAAGCACTGTTTGGTCTAAGCCTGACCTACGCGCTGATTCCCTGCATTATTAAATTAGGCGCCGTACTAATGCTTTGGCATGCCATCAATAAAGGAGAGATAAATGAAAAAGATATTAACCTTAATACTGATAGGAGTGGGCGTAACGCTCAGTAGCTGTATGGGAAATTCACTAGACTATTACAAAGACACCACCCCTAAAGCCGATATTAAGGCCTATTTTGACGGCCCTATAAAAGCATGGGGTATCGTGCAAGATTGGCGTGGACGTGTCACAAACCGTTTTGACGTGACCATGGTCGGCAGCTGGGAAGGCGATATCGGCACCCTCGAAGAAGACTTCATCTTTTACGATGGCAAAACCCAAAAACGCACCTGGACTATCACAAAGCTTGATGATGGAACCTATGAAGGTACGGCAGGCGATATCCTTGGCAAAGCCGTCGGCGGTGTTTCCGGCAGCGCTGTGCAGTGGGCCTACACGATGGATGTCCCTGTCGATGACACCACTTACCGCCTAAAATTCGATGACTGGATGTGGCAAATGAATGATGGAGTGCTGATAAATCGTTCCTATATGAAAAAATTTGGTATTACGGTGGCTGAACTCACGCTCTTCATGCAGAAACAATAATATTATGACCTTCAAAAACGAACATATCTGGATTATCGGTGCCAGTAGCGGCATCGGCGAAGCGCTAGCGAAAGAGTTAGCCTCACAAGGCGCAACGCTGATCCTGTCGGCACGCCGGCAGGAAGAATTAGAAACGCTTAATGGCGAACTAGGGGGCGACCATAGTGTCGTGCCACTAGATGTATCGGATAGTGATGCGGTACAGAAAGCGTTTAAGGATGTTTCTTTACACACGCCAAAGCTTGATCGCGTCATCTTTATGGCCGCACTTTATCGCCCAAATGATGTCGATAAGATGGATGTGGAGTTTGCAAAAAAACTAGTGGAGGTAAATCTACTCGGTGCAATTTACGTGACCTATGCCACCCTCCCTATTTTCGATAAACAGAAAGCAGGCCAGTTAGTGCTCTGCGGTAGTGTGGCCGGATATACGGGCTTACCCGGCGGCCAACCGTATAGCGCCACTAAGGCCGGCATTATCAATTTTGCCGAAAGCTTGCATGCTGAGGCGCAAGAGTATGTCGATATCAAACTCATCAATTCAGGCTTCGTCCGCACCCGCATCACCGATAAAAACAAATTCCACATGCCCATGCGGATTGAGCCAGAACAGGCGGTCAAAGCCATTGCGAAAGGCTTAAGAGCCCGCGCGTTTGAAATCCATTTCCCAAAAGGTTTTACGCTGATGACGAAGTTCCTAAAGCTTTTACCCTATTCGCTGACCTTATGGATCACACGCAAAATGCGTGAAAAAGGGTAGGAATCACCCCACCCTTTTTCAGACTCAATGCTGTTCGACTTATGCCTTTCTGGTAAGGGTAAACTGCTCCCATTTTAGTTTCATGACCGCACCGTGGCGTTCAATGAGCGAAGCAGCAACGATGATACCCGGCATAGAGGAAGGCGGAAAACTACTCGTTCACGGCCCCAATGTAATGAAAGGGTACCTACTGGCCAATAACCCGGGAGAACTCATACCCCCACAAGATAACTGGTACGACACGGGTGACATTGTCGATATTGACGAACAAGGCTTCATTAGCATTAAAGGCCGCGCCAAACGCTTCGCAAAAATTGGCGGGGAAATGGTTTCACTAACAGCAGTGGAAAGCTATCTCTCCAACCTCTGGCCTAATGCCGCACATGCCGTCGTAGCACTTCCCGATCCCAAAAAAGGCGAGCAACTGATTTTATTCACCGAACAACGCGATGCGGAACGTTCCGCTATCATCGCCTATACCAAACAAGAGGGTATCGGCGAATTATCAAACCCCAAAACCATTCATATTATCGATGAAATTCCTTTACTCGGAACTGGGAAACTCGACTATGTGTCCATAAAAGAATTGGCCGAAGAACTGTCCTAACGCATAGGTAAACTCCCTATCTAAAGACACTCGTTGGTGAAAATTAGGCAGCTTCCAACTGCGTATAATAGAATAGCTTGCGACCCGAAGCAGAAATTTGTTCGGTTGTGACTATTTTTGCATTTTCCTGCAAAATTCTAGAGAAACTTGCCTCATCATAATCCTTAAAAATGTCCTCTCTATTGGCGAGCATCGTTTGCACCATGCCATCATTTTTAGGAACCCATTCGATAATGCCGCTTGGCGCCATCGCCGTTAAATAGGTGATCGCATCTTCCAAAGGCACATTCCCACCAATCACAATATGATGCAGCACTGCCAGTGATATAACCATATCCGCCTGACTCCGCTCCAAAAGCCCAGAACGTTCCCTCTCACACCATCCCAAATTAGGCGATGGGTTCAGTAAATTCTGATAAATAGGTAAGAAGTTGCTTCCTGTATCTTGGCTTCGCTTAAAGGATTTAGCCAATGCGCCATGATCCATTTCCATTCCAACAACGTAGCTAGCACCGGATTCAAGGGCGGTTAGGCTGAACTCGCCCGTATTGCAGCCAATATCCCATAACATTTCCGGTTTGACCTCACTGACGATCTTTTCAAGAAAGGCGTGCTTGCTTTTAACCTCCTGATTATCGTAATTACGCATGGTATCGTAATGACTCCAGACCGTTTGCTTCTCAGGATTGGGCAGCGATACTATCCACTTGCGCAATTGCTTTAAAATAAATTCAAAGCCGGCCTTTGGCAATTTCCCCTTCACCGTCTTTTTGGATCTATCCGTTGAGCCAAGCTGTTTTCGTTCGAATAACATAGGCAGATAAATATAGTTTAAATAGCGGATGGAACATTTCTTATACCACGGCATTGCGGCATGCACTATTTCTGCCGGAATGCCTTTAAAATGTCCCCGGTATAATTCATTGTACGGAATATCAGCACCAGCCCAAAGCAATAATGGACTCAAAAATTGATCCACAAATTGTTGCTGGGCTTTCCACAACATCCCCTCATCATAGGGCTGAAATGAAAGCAGGTCGATGAAGACCGGACGCGCACCTATGAACTGGATATTATAGGCTGTTGCATCGGAAAGCGTCATCCCATATTCCAGACTCTCCAGATAGATATCGAGTTGCAACAATGCCGCCTGACGCAATTGCTCAAACCCCCATTCATAAGGGTAGGATATAAACGGAATTTTGGGATGTGAAACGAGAATCTCAGCTGATTCGACCGGTATATCAAACCGTTCTTTTTTCTCATGCTTATAAGGAACTAATTTTCCGCTCTCAATAAGAGATTGATAGAGCCCTGAATCCTCACCTAATTTAAAATTAGCTTCTCCACAGCGAGTAATAACACGATAGACATTCGCATTTTCATCGTATAAAATCTGCCCGCTGGGATCGCGGAACGAACTTCCGCTTTTCTTTAGCTCTATCATATATGCCTCAATGTACAGGTAATTTCCGAATTTAGTAGTGAGACATAGAAATGCCAGCTTTTTTCTTCCCCTTTATCCTTTTGTTACCGGTTGAAGCCTACGCCTATATTGACCCGGCAACAGGAGGGCTGCTGGTTCAAATTATTATCGGCGCAGTGGTCACTGCAATCGCTACCGGCAAACTATGGTGGTATAGGTTAATGAACCTTTTCGGAAACAAAGATACTCCTCCTTCGAAAGAGAGCAAAGCAAGCGCGGACCCGAAACTGGATGAATAAAACATTCTTCCTAAGCCTGTTTCTCATCTTCCAAACGAACTTGATGTATTTCACATCTCAGAACACAACTTATGTAAGCTTTCTTGATTTCCCAAAAATGTTTGTTGTTCTTGCTTGTCTCTTTTTACTCGTTACAGGGATAGTATACATCCTGACACGCAATTGGAAATCAACCGAACGAATCTTGATAATCTTGGTCCTTGGCTGGCTATTCTATCCTTATGCGTTTTTAAAACCCATTACTGCATTCATCTCATTGCTGCCACCTGCCGTGCTGCCCTTTACCAACATCATCAGTCAATGTAGCTTCGCGGCAATATTGATCGGCCTTATTTATTCTACAAAAAAATGGTCGATTACGCCTAACCTCAGAAAAATACTCATCGTCTATTCTCTTGTTATTGTTTGCTTTAATAGTTTTAATTTATACGATCGCTACTCATTCAAACATCAGGAATTCTCATTTAATAAACTGGAAGAAACTCTCAAGAACCATGAACCGGTCACCACACCTCATATCGTTTATATTGTGCCTGACAGGTATGCGAGTAATGAATCACTGCTTGATTATTACGGGTTTCACAATGACACATTCACGCAGTCTCTCAGAGATAAAGGGTTTTATGTCTGGGACGCGCAAAATGCAAACTATACGAAAACCTTTCAGTCCATTGCCTCCACCCTCAATATGACGTATCTCGATAGCATGATAGATACCATCGGCGAAGATACGCCCTATCATACACCCATGTACGAGGTCTTAGAGGACCATCAGGTTCAGCGCATTCTAAAGGATATAGGGTATTATTTCGTCCATATGGGCAACTGGTGGGATGCGACACGTGTTAACGCGCATGCTGATCTATCGGTTTCGCCTAAAAGCTTCATTACCGAATTTATTGCTGGATATCTTAGCTTCACCCCCTTTACTTCTTTGCAGGACAGCCCGCTTTTCAAGACCGATAACCCGCACGCATGCGAATTGATACAACGACAACGCCAAGCCGTGATCGACAGACTTAAAGAACCCACCCCCCAATTTATTTATTGGCATTTATTTACCTCTCATCCTCCTTATCTGTATAATTCTGATGGAAGTTGTAGCGAGAAAACTCGTTGGGCGAAGAAGTCTTGGGACGACAAAAAACAGGCTTATACTGAACATATCGAACATACTAATAATCTTATCCTAGGGTTGCATAACCAGCTCATAAATGAGCTACCCTACCCTGTAATATTTGTTGTGCAGTCAGATGAAGGGCCCTATCCGCAAAACTATCTTCTTAATTGGGATCAGTTTAATTTCTGGGAAGCCAGCGACACCGAGCTCAAACAAAAATTTGGAATTCTCAATAGCATTTACTTCCCCTCCGGCCACTATCCTCAGTTTGAAACAGAGGCAACACCCGTAAATAATTTTAGACTCATTCTGTCAGAAATATACGGGATCGATTTACCTAGACTTGAACATCGAAGTTACAGTTTCGAATATAATCAATCTCCCTACAAGCTACACGACATTACGGATCGTTTACAAAGCCCTACTAATAATCGGCAATCTACCTATGGGGAAACGCCTCACGCGCAATCTCTTCCACGCTGATTGGCTGCTTATCCCGCTTGCTTAGCAAGCGCCTGTTCTATCTCAGGCAAATGGAGCGTTTGGGTTGGGAAGGCCATTTCAGCCTTATGTTGCGCAATGATATCGGCAATTTTCAGCAGCACATCCTGTTTAATCTCATGGAACTTAATCCAATTGGTGGTGTGAGTGAAAGTATAGATAAAGAAATCGCAAGACGAAGGACTAAAGGCATTGAGATGCACGATTAAGGTTTGTGACTCATCAATCTCCGAATGCACCTTTAACATCTCACGCACAGCGTCGGTAATGGCATGCATCTGGCTAATATCATCATAGCGTATGCCAATCGTTTCATAAATCCGGCGATGACTCATACGCGAAGGATTCTCTACCGCCACTTGCGTAAATACCGCATTCGGAACGTAAAGCGGGCGCTTATCAAACGTACGAATCGTCGTCATACGCCAGCCAATTTGTTCGATCGTGCCCTCAATCTCGCGGTCGGGCGAGCGAACCCAGTCGCCAACGCTGAACGGACGATCCAGATAAATCATCATGGCGCCAAAGAAATTAGCCAGCAAATCCTTGGCTGCAAAACCAACAGCAATTCCCCCGATTCCTCCGAAGGTCAGTACCGCATTAATCGAATACCCCAGCGTCTGAAGAATAATCAGCCCCGTGGTAATCACAATGGAGGCTTTTAGTAGATTGCTAATGGCATCAATGGTTGTGAGATCAACCGTTTTTCCCTTGTGCTTTTGGTGTTGTATGATGGCCTGCGCCGCATTTCGGGTAAAGCGAAGCAATGCCCATCCGATGACGATAATAAATAATAGCTCGCTCAGCTTTGGAACCGATGAAAATAAAGGAGTGTCTGTTTCAGTATGAATAATCTCTGCGGCGAAACCAATACCCAATATCCAGATGATGGCACGTAAGGGCTTGCGAATAGACGCGATTAACGCATCATCCCATAGCGTCTGAGTTTTCTCGAGTTTGCCTTCCAAGCGCCGTAATAAAAAGCCCGCAATCAGGCTCAACATGAGAGTGAATAACACAACGATGAAGACCTGCGTCATCCAGCCCATATCAATGGTTGAAGCTAAACTCGTTTCAAAAAATACTGTCCATTTTTCCCACATAGGCTGGAATAAGGCGGTTTATCGGAGGCTTGTCAAGCGTAGTAAAGTTTCCGACCGATTCCAACAGGATTAGCCGTCACCTATTCGGCACTATCAGGTGAAATAGACCTACTCACTCTCTTTTTCCAGCTTACGCGCCGTTGCTTCAGGCGAAGAGGTAAAGCGTGCCAAGAATTGATAGGCGACGGGTACCGCAAATAGGGTAAACAAAGTCGCCGCAATCGCACCGAACAAAATAACGATACCAATCGCGGCGCGAGTTTCGGCGCCCGGCCCAAAAGCGAGTACAAGCGGGATAGAGCCAGCGGCAGTGGTGATACCCGTCATCACAATAGGACGCAAGCGAGTCAGCGATGCCTCGCGCAGTGCTTCGGGGATCGTTTTTCCCTGATCACGCAGCTGGTTGGCAAACTCTACAATGAGAATACCGTTTTTAGCCGCTAGCCCAACCAACATAATCAAACCAATCCGCGTATAAATATTCATCGTGACATCCAATAAGGCCATGCCCGCCAACGCTCCCGCAATCGCTAAGGGCACCGTCAGCATGATGGTAATGGGATGCACATAACTTTCAAACTGCGCGGCCAGCACCAGATAAACAATTAAGAGCCCCATCAGGAAGGTGAAGAAAATGGAACTGCCATACGATTGGAAGTCCTCCGACTGACCTTTATAATCGATAATCACCTGTTCTGGAAGGTGCTCGGCGACCACTCCTTCCAGATGCGCCAGCGCTTCGCCCAGCGTATAGCCATCTTGCAGGTTCGCCTCTATCGTAATCGCACGCACGCGATTATAGCGGTTCAGTGTGGGTGAATCGGCGAATTCTTTGATGAAGACCAAATTAGAAAGCGGGATAAGTGCATTGCCACGACTGGAGCGAATATAAATATTCTCGATACTGGTGGGAGTACTCTGAAACGCGCGCTCCCCCTCCACAATCACATCATATTCTTCACCCGCTTCGATATAGGTGGTTACTTTGCGTGACCCCATCATAGTTTCCAGCGTTCGGCCAATTTCGCTGACCGTCACGCCCAATTCAGCAGCGCGATTGTAATCAATGGTGATTTGTAGCTGCGGTTTGGTTTGCTTATAGTCAGAATCAATGCCCAAAAATCCGGGATTCTGCTGTGTGATTTGCTCGATAAGAGTGTCGCGCCACCCAGCAAGCACCTCATACGTACCCCCGCCAATGACAAACTGCACCGGCTTCTGAATACGCCCGCCAAAGCCTTGCCGCATGACCGGAAATGCACGCACTCCGGGCAGGTCAGCCAGTTTGCCACGTACTTCATTCATAATAGTATTAGCATCGCGGCGCTTACTCCAATCATTGAGCACGACAATCACAATACCACTATTAAAGGATTCGTAACTACCGAAACTACGCGGCGCACGCACCAGAAGGCGGGTAAATTCCTCCGACTCCACATAGGGCATCATCCGCGCTTCGATCTCATCCATATATTCGGTCATATAATCGTAGGAGGCGCCCTCAGGACCATTGACCAATACGAAAAATGCCCCGCGATCTTCCTTTGGCGCGTATTCGCTAGGGATGATCGAGAGCATTGCGCCAACGAACCCAAGTAAACTCAAGAGGACGAAAAACATGAGTCGAGGATGCCTTAGTACCCAGCCTAATTGTCGACCATAAGCATTCTGCACACTCGTAAACCCCGCCGTGATTTTCTGGCTGATAATGGAAGGCTTAGGGTCCTGCTTTAGCAGAAACGAGGCAATGACCGGGGTCAGCGTGAGCGCTACCAGACTGGAGAATCCCACTGCTGCCGCCATTGTCACGGCAAACTCTGAAAATAATCGACCGATATCGCCTTCTAAAAATGCGAGCGGCACAAAGACTGATACTAACACCAGCGAGGTCGAAATCACCGCAAATGAAATCTCCCGCGTACCCCGAAAAGCAGCGACCAGCGGTGTTTCACCAAATTTCTGCATCCGACGATAAATATTTTCCAGCACCACAATCGCATCATCCACCACCAGTCCGATCGCCAGAACCAGCGCGAGTAAAGTCAGCAGGTTAACCGAGTAATCCAATGCATAAAGCACGATAAAGGTTGCCGTAAGCGAGATAGGCACCGTGACGGCCGGGATAATGACGGAGCGGATATCTCCCAAGAATAGATAGATAACGATGATCACCAGTAAAATGGCAATGGCGAGGGTTTTATAGACCTCGTTAATCGCCCCTTCAATAAAGACGGAACTATCGTAGCTTTGCTTGATCTCCATCCCTGCGGGTAGCTTACCCACCAAACGCAGCGCCTCTGCTTTGGCAAGACGGGTTACATCCAGCGTGTTGGCGGTCGATTGCTTGATGACCCCCAGGCCCACCATCGGCACCTCATTGCCACGGAAAAAGATACGATTTTCCTCGACGCCTTTTTCCACTTTAGCGACATCGCCCAAGCGTACTAGATAGCCATTCGCGCCACGCGCAATCACCAGATTGGAAAAATCTTCAGCCGAGCGGAAAGAGCGCTCCAACCGCAGCGTAAATTGCGTATTCTTCGATTCCAAGCTACCTGCCGGTAACTCGACATTTTCCTGCCGCAAGGCATTCTCAATATCCGCAACAGTCAGGTTCCGTGCCGCAAGCTGGTTTCGATCCAACCACACCCGCATGGCATAGGTCAGCCCACCGCCCACACGTACCCGAGCCACACCGTCCAGCACCGAAAAACGATCGACCAAATATCGCTCTGCATAGTCGGTCAGCTCCGGCACCGTCATCCGATCGGACACCAGATTCAGCCACATAATCACATCATCATTGGAATCCACTTTTTGGATCTCTGAGGGTTCGGCTTCTTCGGGCAGATCGTCCAGAATCGTTGAAACACGATCACGAATATCGTTAGCGGCGGCGTCAATATCGCGATTCACGCTAAACTCGATCGTCACGCGCGAACGGCCATCCTCACTCACCGAAGAAATGGATCGGATACCCTCGACACCCGCAATACGGTCCTCGACGAGTTCGGTAATGCGCGTTTCGACCACATTGGCCGCCGCACCGGGATAGATCGTGTCGACCGAAATAATCGGCGGATCAATGTCAGGATATTGGCGCAAAGGTAGCTCCATAAAGGCCACCACGCCAATAACAATCAGCAACAACGAAATAACGGAAGCCAGTACCGGACGCTTCACGCAGATATCAGAAATCATCATGGGGTGCTGCCCTTAGCATTGCCGTTTAGCATGCTATCTAACGAATCGCCGCCCGTATCTTCACCGCGGATCGTCACGAGTTGGTTGGGCCGTAGATTCATCATCCCACGCGTGATGAGTTTTTCTCCGACTTCAATGCCCTTTAGAATCTCTACCGATCCATGAAAACGCGTGCCAATTTTAACCGGGCGCTGATCCGCGAGCAAATCTTCTGTCGCCACATAAAGATAATGCTGGTCACCTTTCATCACCAAGGCTTCCTCAGGCACCGTAATGGATTTACGAGGGTTTTTGAGTAGCTCAACCGACATTAAAAGTCCGGCATTCAATAAGTTAGCCTCATTAGGCAAAACCGCACGCACCTGCACTGAACGGGTGATAGGATTGATAGCAGGATCAATGCTGCTCACCGTGCCGTGAAATTGCTGATCACCAAAGGCGCGGGCGCGGGCGATAATTGGCAATCCGGTTTTGAGTACGGGTAGAAAGGTCGAAGGAACGGAGAAATCCAACTTCATCATCGTATCGTCATACAGAGTGGTAATGATATCTCCCGGCTCCACCAGCGCCCCCACACTGATATTACGTAACGAAACCACTCCGGAGAAAGGCGCTTTAAGCAACCGGTCACTCATGCGCGATTCAATCGCGTTCAGGCGTGCTTTGGCGGTTTCCATATCACGGCGGCGTAAATCCAGCACCGATTTGCTGGCCGCACTGGTCGCCGTTAGCTCTTTATAACGGGTAAATTGCTTGCGGGCTTCGTTCAAAGTGGAGCGCGCTGCACGCAATAGAGCATGCTCTTCGCTGCTGGTCATCTCCACCAGCGTATCGCCTTGCTCGACCCGCTGCCCATCGTCAAAATGCAGGGCAGTGATTTTCTCCGTCACCGTCGCGGTGATTTCAACCGATTCATTGGCCTGCAGCGTACCAAGCGCCTCCACCCGATCCGAGATAGGACTGATTTTGACAATCGAAACAATCACTGCTGGAGCAGAAAGTTTCTGTGCAAAAACAGGCATTGCCAGCAGCATTGATGCCGCAAAAGCCATTCCATAAAAACATCGTTCTAAACGCATTGCCAACACCCTATAAGCTTTCATTAAGGAAACAAAAATAGGCGTGAAACGGTCGAGTTGCAAAGACTATTATATTGAAAATTTGTAATGTAGCGCTCTCTTTGGAATGGAATCACTAAAACAAGATTACCTAGATGTAACTGTTGTGAAAGTTCGAACTTGGTATAATGCGAACATGGAAGCGTTTGATGTCAGAAATCTACTCGGAAACCAGCCAGAGAGCACTTTCATCCGCGCCAAGGAACTAAAAAGGACACAAACTTATGAGTACCCCCGTTTCCATCCATTGGTTCCGTCAAGATTTACGGCTTGCGGATAACCCTGCACTCACCCAAGCCGCTGAGTGTGGAAAGGTGCTACCTGTTTATATTTTGGATGATGAGAATGCGGCGCAACATCAAATGGGCAGCGCTAGCCGCTGGTGGTTACATCATTCACTGCAGGCACTGAATGAATCTTTAAGCGGCAAGCTTTGCGTTTATAAAGGTGATCCCGAAACCATTTTGAGCGATTTAGCGCAGCAACATTGCGTGCAATCTATTCACTGGAATCGTTGTTATGAGCCATGGCGTATTGCGCGTGACAAAAAGATAAAAGAAACGCTAGAAGCACAAGGTATTGAAACGAAGACCCATAATGGATCGCTCCTATGGGAACCATGGGAGATTCATAAAGCGGATGGAACGCCTTATAAAGTATTCACCCCCTTTTACCGCAGAGGGTGCTTAAATGCGACCCCACCTCGGCAGCCACTGCCTACCCCCACGCCACTGGAACTATATGAGAATGCGGCAAACAGCCGCTCGATTGACCTGCTTGACCTCCTCCCTAAAATTCGCTGGGATACACCGCTAGAGCCGCATTGGAACATTGGTGAAACCGGAGCCGTCGACAGGGTATATGCCTTTTTTGAGGAAGGATTACACCACTATAAGGAGGGACGAAATATTCCTGCCAAACCGTATGTTTCTCGCTTATCGCCTCACCTGCATTTTGGCGAGATCTCTCCTAATCAAGTCTGGCACTCAGCCATTGCACGAGGCGAAGATACAAACATTGATCATTTTTGTAGCGAACTAGGGTGGCGCGAATTTTCTTACAGCCAGCTCTATTACAATCCAGAACTTCCACGTAAAAACCTGCAATCCAAATTCGACATTTTCCCCTGGATTGAGGATGCTGAAACATTACACGCATGGCAAAAAGGCCAAACTGGTATTCCGATTGTCGATGCCGGTATGCGCGAGCTTTGGCAAACCGGCGTAATGCATAACCGAGTGCGTATGATTGTAGGCTCTTTTCTCGTAAAAAACCTCCTCTTGCACTGGCACCATGGCGAACATTGGTTCTGGGATTGTTTAGTCGATGCTGACTTAGCCAGCAATAGTGCTAGCTGGCAATGGATCGCTGGTTGTGGAGCGGATGCAGCGCCGTTTTTCCGTATTTTCAATCCCGTAACCCAAGGTAAGAGATTTGATCCGCAAGGTGAATATACCCGACAATTTGTGCCTGAATTAAGAGAATTACCCGATAAATATCTATTCAATCCGTGGGAGGCGCCCGATACGGTGCTGCAAGGCGCAAGCGTGACACTCGGAAAAACCTATCCTAACCCCATCGTGGATTTAAAAACCTCACGCAACCGCGCACTGGAAGCGTTCAAATCACTTAAGCCAATCGCAAATTAATCTCTGACCCCATATCAATTTGAATATACGACTCAACCAAATGAGCAGGACTAAAAGCTTGGAAGACTGTGCAATCCGCGCTTAAGCTTGGTATCGAGGTTATGACTACCAAGCGCATCACCGGTTAAAGCATCCAGACCGGTTGGTTGTTTATCGCGGCAATGCATTTTTTCACCTGCCACTTGCTTACACCAATCCGCAACCCCACGCTTACACGCAATGCCCGTGCGCGTGTTTACTTGGCCGACCACCATTAACTTTTCACGAAATTGTCGACACTGTTGCTGCTTTTCATTCACCGCAGTCTCGCCCATAACCATAAGGAGGGAAAGTATTTTGCTTTCAAAATCTTTCGGCTGGCTGGCCTTGCCATATTCCATCATCCAATTGAAACTATCCCAATAGAAACTGCTTTGGGTCGTCGTTAAAATGGCGCGCAAGTCTCGCTTGGTCTCCGCTGTTTGATGCCAGGCTTTCGCCACAAAAGGTTCAGCCTGCTCAGATTCAGATGCATTTTCCTTCGAAGCAGGGTTTATCGCCATTTCTGGAAAGAAAAACCAAACCAATGCAACCACCGCTAAAATTCGCCAGGTAAAATACCACCATCCCTTCAAACGGAAGGTTTCTGTAATTGTGTATTTTAGTTTTTCACGGTCCATAAGCTAAAAGGATGACTCTTTAAATACAGGAAAACCAACAATCTCGCGCACTTCGGCCAATTGCTTCTGCGCAATTTCGTGAGCCCGCTCCGTACCGTTCTGTAGGTAGCGATCAATGCTTTCAGGATCTTCCATCAACACACGCATTTTAGAGGTGAGTGGCGCAAGCTTTGCCACTGCCAAATCCGTTAACTCTTTCTTGAAATCCGAGAAAGCACTGGAAGCAAATTGTGCCTCAACTTGCGTGCGTGATGTGTCAGCAAGCGCGGCATAAATAGTAAGCAAGTTACTTGCCTCAGGCCGCTTCTCTACATCGTACGTCACGCCTTCTTCCATATCGGACTTCGCCTTACGGAACTTCTTGGCAATCGTATCTTGTGTATCCGTCAGGTCAATACGCGACATTTCTGATGCATCTGATTTACTCATCTTCTTCGTACCGTCACGCAAGCTCATCACACGCGTTGCTTCCCCCATAATGAGGGGCTCTGGCAACTCGAAATATTCCTGATCGTAAGCGCGGTTAAAGGCACCCGCAATATCGCGAGACAGTTCCAAATGCTGTTTCTGATCTTCACCCACCGGTACATGCGTCGCATTATAAGCCAGAATATCTGCTGCCATCAACACAGGATACCCATAAAGCCCAAGTGAGGCGTTATCCCGTTTCTTACCGGCTTTCTCTTTAAATTGCGTCATACGGTTAAGCCAGCCAAGCGGCGTATGACAGTTGAGAATCCACGCAAGTTCAGCATGTGCAGAAACCGCCGATTGGGGAAAGAGAATACTCTTATTCGGATCAATCCCACTCGCAATCAGAGCCGCCGCCACTTCACGAATCGAGTTGCGTAAATCATTCGGATTTTGCGCAACAGTAATCGCGTGTAAATCCATGATGCCATAAATGCACTCATAATCATCCTGCATTTTCACCCAATGGCGAATCGCTCCCAGATAGTTACCTAAATGGAGATTACCGGTGGGCTGCACGCCCGAAAATACACGTTTTTTACTCATTTAAATCTGCTCCAATTGCCTCACTTATATGGTTGAATCCGTCTTGTGCAAGCAATTGCAACAATTCACGGTTAATCCGCGCCACCAAACCCGGCCCTTGATACACCAAGGCGGTATAAAGCTGCACGAGCGATGCTCCGGCACGAATCTTCGCATAAGCATCGGAACCGCTCGCAATACCGCCCACACCAACCAGCGGAATCTTCCCATTAATCTGCTGCGCAAATAATTTCAACGTACGGTTCGATTTTGTAAAAACAGGTTTGCCGCTTAATCCACCGCTTTCGGGCCGATGGATACTCTTCAGGCTCTCCGGTCGATCAAGCGTCGTATTGCTAACAATCAAGCCATCGACCTTTTGTTCCAATACCACTTCGGCAATACGGGTAATTTGTTCTTCATCTAAGTCCGGCGCCACTTTTAACAGAATCGGTTTTGTACGTTTTTCCATCAAAGCCGCTAATAACTGGCCCAGCGCATCCTTTTCCTGCAAGTCACGCAGGCCTTGCGTATTCGGCGAAGAAATATTCACCGTCACATAATCTGCCAGCGAGCTCACCGCCTCCAAGCCTCTCACATAATCTGCCGCTGCATCGATTTGATCTTTATTCTTACCGATATTTGCGCCCAGCGGAAGGGTACGTTTTGCAGCTTGTAAATTTTGACAAAAAACTTCTAAACCGCTATTATTAAATCCTAAACGGTTAATTACCGCTTCATCTTCTATCAATCGAAATAATCGTGGCTGCGGGTTCCCCGGCTGCGCTAAGGGCGTCACCGTACCCAACTCTAAAAAGCCAAAGCCCATTTTGGAAAGGCCATTAACGGCCTCTGCATTCTTATCAAACCCAGCAGAGAGCCCAACTGGATTTGAGAATTCTAATCCGAAAAGTTTTTGCTTTAACTTTTCACTCTTATAAGTCGCACCCCCCACCCCCGCAAAACGCAGGGCTAGCTTGTGCGCACGCTCGGGCGACAACTGAAAAATCAATGGGCGAATCAGGGAATAAAAACTCATAAAGCAGCTTATGCCATTTTCTTGCAAAAAAGTGAATGATTTTAACAAATTCTCAACACTTTTGGGCTTAAGATAAGGATATGCCACTAAAGCCCAAAATATTTGATGCACGCTCGAAGCCGAACCCACAAAGCCAATCACAAGCGGCATTGCGAGCAATGGTTGAGGCTAATGTGCTGCCGACACCGGAGAATTACGAACTTTGGTACCATCATGTTGGCAATCATATGCCAGCGCTTTCCAAAGAAGTGGAAGATATGAACAAACAAGGTGTAGAATTCACCGATGAAGTCAGTCACAGCTTGCATGAAAAATACTTCTCTAAAGCATCAAACAATGAAGAAGCCGTCCAAGGTATTAACGATGCGATGAATAAATTTATGCGTATGGTTGGGAACTTCTCAACCGAAGCAAAAGCCTATAACGAAAAATTAGGCGAACAAACTGATGACCTTTCCTCAAAGATCGAAGGGGATGATAACCTTGAAGGACTATTGGGTGAAGTCGTGGGACAACTCCAAGAGATCAAACAAAGCGGCTCCGATTTTGGCTCGAAGATGAAAGAATCTCAGCAAGAAATTACGGAACTACGCCAGAACCTTGAAAAAGCAACCACGGAAGCACGTATCGACGGCCTCACCAGCCTCAATAACCGCCGTGCCTTTGACGAACTCATGCAAGAGCAAGTCGAAACAGCGACAGAAAACAAAACCGAGCTTTGCTTATTGATGATGGATATCGACTTTTTCAAGGACTTCAACGATACTTGGGGTCACCAAATTGGCGACGAAGTGCTTAAAATAGTTTCCGGCGTACTGCGCCGCACCGTACGCGGAAAAGACATCGTCTGCCGCTATGGCGGCGAAGAATTTGCCATTTTATTGCCTGAGACTCCCGCACGTGGCGCACAAATTGTCGCAGAAAGCATTCGTTCGCTCATCGCAAAAAATCGTATCCGACGCAAAAACTCAACCGAAGAAATTGGCCAAATCACCCTTTCGATTGGCGTCAGCCGCTACCATGTTAGCAGCGCTGACGAAAGCATTGCTGCCTTTATCAAACGCGCTGACAACGCCCTTTACCAAGCCAAAGAAAAGGGCCGCAACCGCGTAGAGCTGGCGCTTTAAATTCTCACTCAGTGGTTGTGGCCATGTTTTTTAAAATAATGCGCTTTATATTCTTCTGTTAAATCACGTAGAATTCCCACTGCTTTCACATCGGTGGATTGCTTGGCTTTCATCGCTGCGACGAGAATCTGGTGTAGCAAGCCAGTATGCATTGCATAAGCCTGTTTCATCTGATCACTTGCATCAGCTTTAGGTGCTTTGACACGCTGCGTCAGAAAATAAACGGACGCAATCTCCTGCACCTCTTGCGCAAGCTTCTCTTTATTGGCAGTCCATCGAGAGATCATGTGAAAGTCAGGCTTCACTTGCGCACTTAAACGATTAATCTCATTCATTGATTTTTCAATCGTATTCGCATGCCCCATAATGCTCACGAAACGCGCGCCATCATCGTACACTCCACACGGGATTTCACAATGTGCTAGCGCAGCGTTTGCACCCATCAGCCAGACCAAAACGCCGATAATAGTTATCGTAGATTTTCTGTGGACCACCATATGCTTCGACTCTCCGTTATATTAAAGGCTGCTTTTGAGCATCCATGCATTTTTACGATGCACGGTCAAACGCTCGGTCAATGCGCCGATGACGACTTCATCCTCTGCTGCTTGCGCTGCTTCTAACGCTGCTTGAACGGTTTTAGAGACAGCTAGTTGATCTGCGGCCAACTCTTTCACCATCTGTTCAGCCGAGGCATTCACATCCCCTGATGCGATCGTAGAGATCTCCTGGAACGCTTCAAAACTTCCCGGTGCTTTCTCGCCTAATCCACGAATTAATTCTGCAATCTCATCAATCGCCATCGTCAACTCGGTATAATGCTGCTCAAACAAAACATGCAAAGAGGCAAAATGCGGCCCCGTTACATTCCAGTGATAATTTTGGGTTTTTAAATAAAGCGTATAGCTATCGGCCAATACGGCTTTCAGTGATTCTGCAACGGGATTATTCATTTTGTTTTTTCCTTTTTGTTTTTCGTTCAAGCGCCACGCAGGCTTACGGCACTAACGCCGGACGAGCCTTGCTCGCCTATCCTTGAGAATCTCTCAATAACATAAACTTGCCTAATACTCTATACTTAACCAATGACTAGTGCTTGCGCGGTAGCGTTAATAACGGCGGCAATACGAATGGTTGATTGCACGCCCTGCTTGCTAATTCCAGCTTTTTCGACTTCACGAACATGTGCGTCAATGCACATACCACACCCTGTAATAGCGGATACGGCCAAGCTTTCCAGCTCAAACGTTACTTTATCAATACCGGGGTTAGCAATCACGTTCATACGCAGGTTAGCTGGCATTTTCATGTAACCGCCATCCGACACTAAATGCACGAAACGGTAATAGATATTATTCATACCCATAATGGTCGCTGCTGCTTTTGCTGCCTGTACTTCTTCTGCGGATAAACGCTCCGATGCTTCAGCCGTAACTGCCTCAATCAACTGTACGTTCTTGGTCGCACAAGCCGAGGCTAATGCGATACCTGCGATTTGATTTGCATCAAGGCCTGCAGCCCCTTCTTCACTTAATACATTACCAAGGTTCAGTTTGATATCTTTGGCATACTCACCTAATTGTGAGCGGATTTCTTTGATAGACATAATCTATATTCCTTTTTCCCCTCCTGGCCACCAGAGTCACCTCTAATGGCCAGGAGGAGGTAAAATTATTTCGTTACTTCTTCTAAATCAATCGTCTCATCGCCTTTACTCCAGTTACATGGACAGAGCTCATCGGTTTGCAATGCATCGAGCACGCGAAGCACCTCTTTGGGATTACGACCGACATTCAAATCCGTCACCATGGAGAAGCGAACGATGCCCTCTGGGTCGACAATGAAGACGGCACGCTGCGCCACACCTTCATTTTTATCTAAAATACCAAGCGCGGTTGTTAGTTCACGTTTCACATCTGCAAGCATGAGAATAGGCAACTCACGCAGCTCATCTTGGTGTTTTCTCCACGCCCAGTGAGTGAATTCACTATCGGTGCTGGCCGTCACAAGCACCGTGTCACGATCTTCAAACTCTTCGTTCAAATCACCGAAAGCCGCAATTTCCGTTGGACAAACAAAGGTGAAATCTTTGGGATAGAAAAAGATCGTCAGCCACTTTCCTTTATGGATGCTGTTATCAACATCGATAAATACATTGTCGATATTGATGTCGTCAAACGGCTTACCGTCCACCGCTTTAAGGTTAAATTCTGGGAACTGATCTCCGACTGAAATGGTCATAATATGACCTCCTATTGTGTTAATTATGATAATTATTTTCTATGCATTAAGTTATATCGATAAATATTATCATCGTATAATTGATTGTTATGATGATTATGATAGATATAAACTATAACTTATAAACACCATCATCTCGACCGACCAAGGAGAGAGGAGAGATTCCCGCATTCTGCATGAGACTTCTCCATACGCTTCACTTAGTCGAAATGACGCAAAAGGTAAGCCTTATGAATATACGAGACATGGAATATTTAGTCACAGTCGCTGACTTAAGCAGCTTTAGCCGGGCTGCTGAGCAATGCAACGTGAGTCAGCCAACACTCAGCGCGCAAATAAAGAAGCTGGAACAGACATTGCAAACCCCCATCTTTGAGCGCTCCAATAAGAAAGTAATGGTGACCGAAACTGGAGCCGAAATTATCAAAGCCGCCCGCCGTCTCCTGCATGAGGCCGAAACGATCCGCGAAATAGGCAGGTTGGCGCAAGACCCTCGCTCCGGAACCTTCCGCCTGGGCGCCTTCCCAACGCTTTCCACTTATATCTTCCCGCAACTCGTACCGCTAGTAAAAGAGGCACTCCCTAAGCTCCGCCTCATCCTCGTAGAAGATAAAACCGCCGCCCTGATAAAAAGACTCAAACGCGGCGAACTAGATGCCGCGCTCATCGCACTACCTATTACTGAGGATTCACTGGTCAGCAAGAAGCTCTTTGAGGATAAGTTCCGCCTCGCTGTACCGCTGGATCATAAACTCGCACAAGAACCGCAGGTACGCATGACTGACCTCTCACGCCACCGCCTCCTATTATTAGAAGAAGGCCATTGCCTGCGCGACCAGGCAATGGAAGTCTGTCAACTGACCGGTGCCGCTGAACAAGATTTCCGCGCGACAGGCTTAGAGACATTACGCCAAATGGTCAAAGCCGGCACCGGCATTACCCTCATGCCTGAAATTGCCATTTCAGGAGACGAGACCGGCATCCATTATCTCTCCTTTCAATCCCCCGCCCCACGCCGAGAAATCGGCCTAGTCTGGCGAAAAACCACCGCCCGCACCACGGTGATTGAAGAAATGATAGATTTGTTAGTGGCGTAACCTATGACGGCTGCTATAACAGCCTCATGCGTCGCATTCTTCTGTTCTGCCTTATTCTTTTAACGCCGCTTATGGCTGCGGCTTCGGATCCTGTGATTTTGGCTCCGTCATTGGCCATGAACTGCGCGCTAACCCCAACCATGACCGGAGCCGATGAGAGCTATCCCGGCAAAGGCAAGGTCGAAAAATCAAACAAGCTCTCGCATGCTGCAGGTAAGGCAGTCATTGCAGAGGGTGAGCGCTTATTCTTTATGGGTAAAGTCCTAGATGAACGCTGCATGCCAGTCGAAGGCGCACATATTGAACTTTGGCAAGCCAATACGAACGGCCAGTATAAATGGGCAACCAAAGGCCAGCTTATGGCACCGAGCGCCGCTTTTACGGGATCCGGCACGGCAATTACTAATAATCTCGGCGAGTTTCAGTTCGACACAATTTTCCCTGGTCCTTATGCAGATCGCGCACCCCACTTCAATGTGCGCATTACCCATCCGGATTTAGTGCCGCTAACGACGGAAATTTTCTTCCGCAATGATCGCCGCAATGTCTGGGATCCTAAAGTGAAAGGACTCGCCCCTGACCTGCGTGACCGCCTACTCGCCGTGATACATGCCAGAGAAGTTACCCCCACACCCCACGGCTTACGCGCCTATATAGAGATTGTGTTGCGTGGCAAAGAAAAGTTCTCGCAATATTAGGAGTTAATCTTCCATTGAAGATTTTTCGGTGAGGAATCCCGTAAGCTTTTCCACTTGGTTATAATTCGCGGTATAAATCACAAATTTACCTTTCTTACGAATATCAACCAGATCGCCATTCACGAGCTTAGACATATGAAATGAGAGAGTCGCAGGCGCAACCTCCATCGCTTCGCAAATTTCCGCCGCACCCATACCTTGCTTTCCGCAGGCAAGTAATTTACGGAAAACCTTCACCCGAAGATTATGTGACAGGGCGTCAAAAGCAATAACAGCATTGCGAACTTTCATGTTTTAAACTCTTCTTATTTCTATAATTATAATAATATAATAAAACTAATAATGTACTTGCAATCTAACAGTCAGAAACCTAAAAATCAACCAGAACAACACAACATAAACGACGGAGAACCTACTCATGAAAAAAATCTGTGCGACCACTTGCGCTATCGCTGTAACAGCTACTGCAATCATCGGAACCACCATGCTCACTGCGACTCCTAGCGAAGCACGTGAGCAAATCCGTATCGTTGGCTCTTCAACGGTTTACCCTTTCACAACCGTGGCAGCGGAACAATTTGGCAATAACACGGACTATAAAACGCCTATCGTAGAATCGACAGGAACCGGGGGTGGCTTCAAGCTTTTCTGTGCCGGTATTGGCGAGAAGTTCCCTGATTTCTCAAACGCATCACGTATGATTAAACAGACAGAAGTCGAGATGTGTGCTGCCAATGGTGTGAAAGAAATCGCCGAACTAAAAATCGGCTTTGATGGCATCGTGATGGCAAACTCTAAAGAGACGAAGCAATATTCACTCACGCTCAATCAGATCTTCAAAGCACTCGCGAAACAGCTTCCTCAGGAGGGCAAACTCATCGACAACCCTTACACAAGCTGGAACGATATTGATCCTACTTTACCGGCGACTAAAATTTCAGTCTACGGGCCTCCTCCCACTTCTGGCACACGTGACGCCTTTGTTGAATTGGTCATGGAAAAAGCATGTAAAGATTTGCCCGAATTCAAAGCAGCGTTCCCCGATAAAAAAGCCCGCAAGAAAGCCTGCCACCTCCTACGCGAAGATGGCGCTTATATTGAAGCCGGCGAGAATGATAACGTGATCGTACAGAAGCTCAAAGCCAATGCGGACGCTCTTGGTATTTTCGGTTTCAGTTTCCTTGAAGAGAATAGCTCCGCACTTCAAGGCAGCTTAGTTGATAATGTCAGTCCAAGCTTCGACAATATTTCTAGCGGCAAATACCCTGTCTCTCGGTCGCTCTTTGTCTATGCAAAAGCAGCGCATGCGAAAGTGATCAAAGGCATGAAAGAATTTACCGCTGAACTTACCAGCAGCGAAGCCATTGGCGACGAAGGTTACTTGCTTGAGAAGGGACTAATCCCCCTCACTGAGATCGAACTTACGAAAACGCAAACAAACGGAAAATCGGTTCAATAAACAAAATTAGGCGGTGTAGATTCCATCATTTACACCGCCTTCTTATCTTAAAACCCCAGATTGTTATAAATGCAGGAACGTAGAAAATGAAAAATTTACTTATCTCCACTTCTATTATCGCCGCACTGGCAACGGCTCACCCAGCGCTTGCAAGTGATTCTGAAATCGAAACCCTTCGCGCGCAAATGCAGCAAATGCAGCAGCAACTTGAAATGATGCAAAATAAGCTGGATGCGCAAGAAGACAAATTAGCGACGCAAAAAACAAAAACCACCAAGGTCGAAAAAATGGCTGCCGCGAAAGCAGAAAAATCAGGCAGCAACTATAAAATCTCATTCAAGCCCAGCCCGAAGATTGAATCAACGGACGGTCAATTCTCGTTCCAACCCTTTGGCCGCGCTCACTTGGATTACACTGCCTTTAATGATGATATTAAAGACCACCCAAGCAACGGAAACTTCCGCCGCGCACGCTTAGGCTTCAAAGGTAAATTTGCTAAAGATTTCAACTATAAATTTGAAATGGACTTCGCCAAAGAAGCCGTAAACTTTAAAGAAATTAGCCTCACTTATGGGGGCTTTGAAACGGCGGATCTAAAACTCGGTCACTTCAAGCCATCCCTCGGCCTAGAAGAGAATACCAGCTCTAACTATATCCAATTTATGGAACGATCAAACGCCAGCAATGCTTTCGCACGTGACGAAGAAATCGGTGCCGCCGTGCTCAGCGGTGGCGATAACTGGTCTTTCGCACTTGGTGGCTTTACGGGTGATGCCGGTAATACGTCTACCAACGACGATGAAGCTTACTCTTTCGATGCCCGCGGCAGCTTCGCCCCCATTGCCGAAAAAGGCAAAACCCTCCATGTGGGGATCGGTGCTAGCTACCGCGCAGGTGCTGACACAACAAGCTTCAAAGCCAAAGAATCAGGCATCGGCGATAGTTTAGTTTCCACCGGGACCATCACTGGCGTCGATAACACGGTGGTGCTCGGTGCAGAGCTTGCGGGTGTTTACAATAGCTTCTCAGCCCAAGCAGAATACTTCCGTGCAGATGTAAGCCGTGATGCTTCAACCGATGCTGGTTTCGATGGCTACGCCGTACAAGCAGGTTATTTGCTAACGGGTGAGTCGCGCCCTTACAGCGCCAAATCAGGTACCTTCAAACGTGTTAAGCCGAATGAGCCATTCTCTTTGAGCCAAGGCGGTATCGGCGCATGGGAAATCCTCGCACGCTATGAGAACCTAGACTTGAACGATAGCGGCGCCGGCATCCTCGGCGGCGAGCTAGATGCAACGACCGTAGGCCTGAATTGGTATCTAAATAATAACAGCCGCGTGATGTTCAACTTTATCGATGTGGATACGGATTCCAATGCAGTCGTGGGTAATGACTCTCCCCAAATCTACTCTGCCCGCGCCGCTTGGGATTTCTAAACGAACATAAATACTATTATCGACACTCTTTAGCCCACTCATGTTTATCATGGGTGGGCTAAGTTTTATCCCCTCACAATCCTCAGTGACACAAGGCCAACTCTCAATCTTCATCAAACTGTCACACTACTCATAAGCAATTTGGCTATAGTTAAAGGGTCCTTTCGCCCTCTTTTTAGCGGATCCTTAATTTTTATTTAGTCACCAAAATCACTTAATTCTTTATACCGTGTATGCGAAAGAGAGCGTTAAGGACATTAACCTTATTATTTAACTCTTAATTAAAAACTTCAATCATGAAGCAAAGCTTTAATGTCTTAATTCTTTTTGCCTTGGTTTTCTCCCTTACGGGCTGCGGAAAATACCTAACGGTACCAGCAGATCAGTACGAGAAAACCACTTCCCAGTCCGCACCGAAGTGGATGAACAAATTAGTAGATGTACAAGTCAACTTTAACGTCTTTCTGCTAACCCTAAAAGACAAAGCTGAGTTCTACCCAGACCTTAACTATTGGTTGGCCACTTACACACGACCACACCCCAATGCTAAAAAAGCGGCAAAGGGGAAAACAGTCGAAGTCTGGATTATCTACTTTCCGAAAAATAATTCAGGAACCTTAGCTGGGTATCCTTTCTTATTACTGGATGGGGCTATTCATTGCGTAAACACATCGGCTTATGCCCCCGATAACTGTTTCAAAACTATGGCCGTCGAATAGCCATAGGGTAGCTCGTTCCAAAGGGAACAAAAGAAATTCTCCATATCGGCATTACGCCCGGTATGGAGATTTCTTTTTTCTAGTCTTCTCTGAAGGCGTGGCTGAAGCTTTGGCGCAGCGGATCTAGCAGGTAATTAAACATGCTGCGTGACTCTGTGACCAAGAACACCTCCGTCGGCATACCCGGATAGAGCGACACCCCTTCAATCAAATCGAGATACTCTTTGCCAATGGTAAGGCGCGCTGAATAATAATTCTCACCTGTCATCTCATCCAAGAACGCATCCGGCGATACTGACTCGACCGTGGCCATAATGGTTGGCAAATAACGCGTACGATATGGCACCAGCACGATTTTGGCTGATTGCCCGACAAACACACTATCAATATCCTGCAGCTGTACCCGCGCCTCAACGACGAGAGCATCATCTTGCGGCACAATTTCCATCAGCACTTCACCCGGACTGATCACCTGACCAATGTTACTGGCAGTTAAGCCCGTTATCACGCCTGATTGCGCCGCACGAATCAATGTACGGCCTAGAACATCGCCCAGTTCTTTGCGTTGCTCGCGCAAGTTTTGCAACTCTTCGCTCGCTTGCTGTAGCTCTTCCACCACTGTTTTTTGGTAGAGATTGACCACATTCTCATATTCGATCTCTTTGGATTTAATCTCTTCTTTGAGATTCTGGAGCTGCGTTTCTGCCTGCCCTAATTGCGTTTTCTGATCGGTCTCCTGCATTTGCAGCGTGAGATACTGATCCTGCGAGAAAAGCTTGTCGCGCTTCAATTTTCTAGCAATTTGCAAACGATCACGTAAGAGCTTCAACTGCTCTTTTGAATTTACGCCTTGTTTCTTCACCCCCGAAACATCATTTTTCAATTGTTGAATCTGTTGGTTCAACGTACGGCGCTGCAGATTCACTTCATTGCGACGATAGGTGATAATTTCAAGCTGCTGTTTACGCAATTCTGGAATTTTCTTAGCGACCTCTTTACTCACTTTTGGCCAATCAAAGATTAGTTTCGGCTTATTATCACGCTCCGTAATCAAACGGGTTACCTGCGCAAGCATCGCCAATAAATTATGTTCAATCGTTAGGTGACGAGACTTTGCTTGCGTATCCATCATATCAACAAGGGGCTCATTCACCGCAACCGTTTGGCCTTCTTTCACGTGAATAGCAGCGATAATACCGCCTTCTAAATGTTGCACCTTTTTACGGTTACCTGAGACGATGACTTTACCGCTTGCCACCGCGGCACCCTCCAATGGAGCAAGCCACCCCCACGTTATACTCACTGCCACAAAGACGAGAACAATCAGCCACCCAGCACGATAAAATGGCGCAATCTCTTTGCCTAAATTCAGGCTCATTTCAGCATTGTCAGATTTTAAGCTGAGAAAGGTTTTTAGGCGGTCACCTGACTTGCTTAAAAGATCTTTTGAATTTGGGGTTTCACTCATGATGAAGCCGCCTTTGCCTTACCTTGAAGCTTAGGCAGTATTTCTTCGCGCGTACCAAATTCAACCAATCGACCACTCTTCACAATAAGCACATGACTCGCATGCTTTAACGCGCCACTACGATGCGAAATAATAATCGTCGTAATGCCAGCCTCGCGTGCTTTCACGAGCGTTTTATTGAGGTCACGATCACCATGTAAATCAAGGTTCGCATTTGGTTCATCCATCACCACCAGCGACGGCATATTATAGAAGGCACGCGCTAAGGCGACACGCTGTTTCTGCCCTGCCGAAAGCGGATAGTCCAACACCGGCGTATCATAGCCCATCGGCAGATGTAAAATCGTATCATGTGCTTCTGCAAATTGTGCTGCCTCCACCACTTTGGCGGGATCATAGTCGGTCGTCATACGCGCGATATTGTCTGCCACTGTTCCCTGAATGAACCCGACATCCTGCGATAAATAACCAAAATAAGGCCCGGCATAATTACGATCCATCTGGTGAATATCCGCGCCGCCTAAACGCACGTAACCTGCGGTCAGCGGAAGATAACCTACCAGCACTTTACTCAAGGTTGTTTTACCCGCACCGGAAGAGCCAATAACCGCAAGCGTGCTCGCCTCTGGCAAACTGAAGGTGATATTATCCAAAATCGGATCTTTGCCCCCTTTAGGAATGTAAAATACACCGCGCACTTCCATGTTACTGGCAGGTTTAGGCAGAGGAAGTCCCTGCTTCGCTTTAGGCGCTTCCTTCATAAACGTATCGAGACTCTTAACGCCCTCACTCACCTGTAATACTGACTTCCAGAGGTTTAACGCCGCATCAAACGGCTGCAAGGCCTTACCCATCAGGATAGAACCTGCGATAATCGCCCCCATCGTCATTTCATTTTCAAGCGCGAGGTACGTCCCCGTTCCCATCACGCCAATCTGCAAAGTATAACGGATCGTTTTCGTCACATGGCCAAGCACGAGGTTCCGCTCATTGCCCGTACAGTTCTTGTCGTAAGAGGGGACCGCAATCTCTCTCCAACGCGACAGGAGCGATTCACGCATCCCCATCACATAAGCAGTTTCCATCGCCTGATCGCTATTGCCAATAAAACGCTGACTCTTTTGGAAATGTCCTTGGCCTTCCTTAAACACGTCGCGCGTCATCCGATGGTTGAGGATGGCCAGCGCCAACAGAAGCAACCCGCCAAATAAAGCAATACTGCCGATCAAAGGGTGAATCATAAAGAGAATGGCCATAAAGATCATCGCCCAAGGCGCATCCAGCATCGTGTTAAGCGAGAAGGCCATAAACTGCTCTAATTGCTGCAAGGTTTGCTGCAAACGCACGCCCTCCATCGAGCTATGCGCCCGTGAATGCTCAATCGTTCCGCCAAATACTTGCGGCGCCATCTCATAACGCACCCAACGCCCCGTACGCGTCGCAATCAGGCTGCGCATGCTCTGAATTGCACCCCAAGTGAGCAAGCAAACCACCGCAATGATCGACATAAATAAAAGCGTCGCCAAGCTACCACTACTAATCACCCGATCAAGCACCTGCAGCGTATAAAGCGGCACGATAAGAATTAGCAAGTTACTGAAAAGGCTAAATATTAATAACGAGAAGATAGGCTTCTTCAACGCCACAAACGCATCTTTTATCTCTGGGGAGAGTTCTGTATCCTGCTGTGCTTCTGCCATAGCCTTTAGTTTAAGCCTGAAATGTTTAAGCGAAAGGTAAAATCAAAAAATTCTCAACTCACCCCCGAAACCGCCATGAGACTGTCACTCAAGCGTCATCATCCTGTAACACAAAATTGCTCGGATGATAGGAATAGAAAAACCAAAAGGCAAGAAGTAGAAGAATGACTGAAAGCGCAGACATTATTGCTCTTAAGCATGGCATTGAGGCCCTAAAATCCTCGATGAACGCGCGAATAACCAGAGTAAAGGCAACCAGTTAGGAGGCTAATCCCCACCATAACGCCAACAACAATGCCGGCGCCTGTGCGACAACGATCATCGCTGGTATCGGTTTTTTAATGCCTAACACACGGCTCACTAACAACAAAGTCGCGCCTACACCGATAAAAACCAACATCGTATGCGCATTCAACCATGCGCCTGTCGCGGCGAGCAGCCATATCCATTTTGGCAATACATAAACATCTTTCGGCGGCGACTTTCGTTCGATCATCGCATATAATAAGAGCGCCCCAAACAGGCCAAAAAAGATCCCCATCAAACCATCTACCAACAGGTTACCTTGTAGAATTTGGAAAATAAGCCCCGCCGCCAACAAGATCACCGTGACATTTGATGAAACATAATCATCATCCCACGCCATCATGGCAGAAATTTGCAGTAACATCGCCGCGAAGCCCATCAACAAGAACATGTCACCAAAGCCAAAAGCAATGTAGCAGAGCCCAATATAAGGCATATAGAGTAGCTCTAACAGGAAGTAACTGCACGGCACTTGCGCGCCACAATTACGGCACTTCCCTCCGGTCAGCGCCCAAGAAAAAACAGGGAATAAATCACGCGGAGTTAACTTCACATCGCAATCACCACAATAAGGTTCGCGGCCAAATGGCGTTTCTTGACGCGGCAAACGATAGGAAAAGTTACTGGCATAACTAGAAGCCGCCCATCCCATTACCAAGGCCCAAATGAGCCCTGCATACCAAAACGGGCTTGCCGAAAATAGGGGAATATCAAACATTAGTTTTCGATCTGCGCCGTTGGATCAATCAACTGATCAAGGAAACGTCCTTGGAATAAAGAGAGCCCCAACGCCTGCCCGTAATCCACCGCCTCGCGGTTATCACAGCGACATAGAATCACACGATTCGCGCCGCATTTTTTGATGGCCGCAGATAGTTCTTTATTATCTTTAGAGTTCAGATCACTTTCAATATCAGCATTCCAAAGCAACTTCATCAAATCGAAGCCAAGCTTTGAGCGATCCACCTGGGTAAAAGTAAGCGGCGTTAACCCGTCCAAACACACGCGATAGCCCATTTTCTGAACCATCTCACGCGCCGTCATAAAACTAGCCATATCGCCGAAGACATCTTCGAGTTGAATTTCAATCACAATGGAAACTTTAGTCGAAGGCTTTATCGCCTTATCAAACTCCACAAATGTATCCGACAGTAGCGTATCGACATTCAGGTTAAGGCTAATGGGCTTCTCTAAATAACGCCCGGTACCACGACGAATCATGTCTAACATTCGCAAGTCGAGAATCTGGGTTAAATATTTAAACAGAGCGCGATTGCCGAAGAAATTGGCTTCGGTTCCCAGCATCTGGCGCAAATGCTGAATGTTGATGTAAAACTCATCATAAACCTGACGCACCGTCATATCCGGCACAGCGGCACAAATCGGCTGACGACGTAATAGACGGCTCAAATCGGCTTTTTCTAACTGACGTTCAATACTTGCCAACATATGCGGCGTAAACCCAGTCTCCACAGAAGTCGCGGGCATATCTTCGGTAATGCGCTCATCACGATCTTTTTGCTGCGTTCTAATTTTACGGCTCATACAAGCACGCGCCATCATATCGAACTCGGCATATTGCTTGCTTAAGTCAAAGATATCGCAAAAAGCAGGATTCTCCTCACCCTCGATACCGTAGGCCAACGGGTCATCCGCAAATAGATACCGTAGCTGGAAGATTACTTTATCTAACTGAACTTTCGTGACCGCCTTAGCCGCCACTATCAAGGTAAAGTCTCCCAACACAAAGATGCCACCTTGATTTTCACGCATCAGATCCATAATCAAATTGACGGCAATCTTGATTTGATAATTACTGCGATAATGCTCTTGAAGTTGTGAGAAATGGAAATGCAGAACGCGCCAATGCGTTGCCTCATGCTCAATGCTTTCAGCAAGTTCGGTGAGTTTTATCTCGGCATCTTTGGTCGCAGTAAACATATCTAATGACTATAAAACATATTTATTAAGGATTCACCAATAAGCGTTCCGCAGCGGTCTTTGCAATGAACGATTCTAGTGACTGCGTATCTAAACTACGTCCCACTTCATTCAATGGGCCTACAAATACTAAGCGAATATCGGGCGGGTTTTGCGCTTGGAGCGCCGTTAAGAACACGGAAATGGCAACATTAACCTTCCAATCCATTAAATTGATCTGTCCTTTAACCCCTCCGTTACCTATCGGTGTAGCAATACGCATCATCGGTGTACGCAGATAACCACCATCAATATTCATATTTCCCTGGACGGTATTAATTTTGGTCTCTCCTCCGCGATTGGCAAACTTAACCAGCGTCTCGATATCTTTAACCGTACGCACTGCATTGGCCGCACGCACCATATTTGCCAAATTAAAACCGATCACTTTTAAACCACTACCAGCAAAGGCCAAACTCCCCTTCATATTCTGAATTGCAGAATGAGGGTTCACCCCTGTTGTCGAAAACTGACCACGTAAATTTGCATTACCATATAGGTTTGAGAATAGATCCGTCACCCCGTGCAGTTTAGCAAAATCAAACCCATTCAAACTGACATTACCTGAAATTGTGGGCAATTTTGCAATCAGCATTTTACCATGGCCGGTTAGTTTTCCACCCCAAGCACCCACCGTAAAATCATTAAGTCGCACTGCACTATTGTCAATCAGTAGCTTCCCACTCATATCCGTTAAATCATATTCAGCATGCTTCACCGCCCCAACACGGAAAGTGAGATCCACATCCATATCGCCAAGCCCTAGAATGTTAAATTCTTTTCGCGACCATAGGCCATTTCCTTCACGCCAGAACAACGCATCTTTATCAAATGCTTCGCCAAAAAATTCTTCGCTGTCAAAGCGATCTAACTGCAAATGCGCAGAGAATTTCGGCTTACCCTTTTTCGGGAACGTGAAGTGAGTTAAACCTTTAATAAAGCTACCATTATAAGGCATCTCTATTTCCTCAAGTGCAAAAAGTTGACGATTTAAAATCAAGCGTAAATTCGCCGTCTCACGCTTCTTTCCATCCAGAAAGGCATCCACAAAATTAAGCTTCAAATTAAACCATGAATTCTGAGCAGATTTCATCATACCCTGCATCCACGCGAAAAGTTTATCACGATCAAACTCCTCTGGCACTTGCTCACTATCGCTTACATCAGCATTCTCTTCACCCCTCACCTGAGCAGAGCGGAGCTCATCAAGATCCACATTCGTAAAACGAAACGCTCCCTCATAACGATAACCAAGCGCGCTAGCCGGTTGACTATTGGTTGCTACCAATGATGATTTAGCCGCCTTCAAGCGCTGGCGAACGAGCGTGCCTAGCCACTGCATTTTCTCAACACGCATCAACCCTTCAGATAATCGCATCACTTCAGGGTTAACAAACAGATTTGCCTTCCCTCGAAAACGCTTCAAACTTTCCGGGAAAGCAATCACGGCTTCCGTTTCATTTTTTAATAAAGGCTGGAAGGTTTTTGCAAATTCCTGCCCGGCAACATCCGCCGCCCCTTTAAAGGCAAGTCCATCATAGCTTCCCTCGACCTTACCTTTTAAAATAAACTGGCCATTACCTGGCAATTTTCCGCTTAATTGCGCGACATCAATCACCGAATTATCAAGTTTTGCTGCAAGCTGAAGGTTTGAAATATCCAAGCCCTTAAACATCGCCTGTTCACTCTTTAGTGAAATGGTCATTTTTACTCCGCTAGGCAAAGAGGAGGCTTTATCTTCAGGTAACTCAATCCGGTAGCCGTCAATATTTTCTGCCTGAGAGCTGTCCGCGATAAACTCATCAAGCACCCCACGTTCCAACAATTTATCAATGGAAAATGCCTTGAGTTCAATCTGTGCATTCATCTCAGGATTGGCACCCATCAGGCCGATTGCCTGCGCCGTCCCTTCGATCGCGCCACCACCCAGCACAACGTCTGATAGCGTTAAACGCTTACCACGCAGCTTTAAGGCACTTGAGAAGTTAAATGGAAACGCATCCTCTGGGGCCATCGTCTCGGGTGCTTTTTTACCTGAAACAAGGAAGACTTCCAGCAAATGCCCGAGATCCGTGCTTTCCAACTTCTGCTCCCCTGTAAAGCCAGTCCCCTCCTCTAACGTGCCTTTGAGATGGTAAGTTGAAGAAGAATTATTAACCCGAATCTCTCGCTCAGTACCTGAAATCGTGGCTGAAAATTTGAACATATCGCGAGCGAGTTTAAAGTAACCTTGCGCCACATAATCTTGCGCCGAACTAAAATCAAAACTAGCCGAAAGTTTATCAAATGTAATATCGCGCTTATCGGTTAAGTTTGAATAGTGCAGTATGCTATCGACAAAATGAATTTGCTGTAACAGCGCAATGGCCTGATTCGATTCTTGCTCCGGCTCAGGTAAATCCCAACTGTGAGTCTTATCGGCAAAGGTTTCAAACTCGATTTTTGGATCAAAGAACGTAACGCTCACCACCAAATCACCGAAGATAGACCCTAAAGACGGAATAACGCGCACCATTCCCGACGTTAACATGCTTGGATGGCGGGCTTTCGCATGGTTTTTGATTTGCACATTATTTAAGGTCAGTCGCGGGGTAGGCATCAGTGAAAATTGCTGATGATCCGTCGCAGTTACTTCTGCGCCCAAATGCTGCGAGAGCGCAGCCAATGTCTTTTTACGAATATCATCAGCTGAAAAGACCATCGTTAACACGGCATACCACACCACATAGAGCACCAACAGCGCTCCACCTACTCCAATGAGCAGTTTTTTACTTGGCAAATTAATCGCGGATTTTTTCATATATGAATATGACTTATAAAGAGTAAGATGTTGTCACGCAAAGCTTGATTCTATCTTATACACAAACCATAACGTTTTTATGACAGTCACACGCCTCAAACTCGCCGGCCACGCCCTACAGGGCGAAGTCACCATTCCAGGTGATAAATCCATTTCTCACCGAAGCTTTATTCTCGCCAGCCATGGACAAGGCGAAACACGCATTAAAGGCTTACTGACAAGCGCCGATGTGATGGCCACCGCCACCGCGATTGGCAAATGGGGTATCAAGATTGAGAAACAAGGCGAGGATTGGCTTGTACAAGGCAAAGGGCTCGGCGGGCTCACCGCCAGTAGCGACGTGATTGATTGCGGCAATAGCGGCACCAGCGCACGCCTGCTGATGGGCTTAGCCGCCGCTTATGATTTCACCAGCTTCTTCACCGGCGACGCGAGCTTACGCAAACGCCCAATGAAACGCGTCGTCACCCCCTTATCCGAGATGGGCGCAAAATTCACCGCCTCCGAGAACAACACCTTCCCGCTCGCCATTACCGGCGGCAAATTAAATGCAATTGAATATACATTGCCCATAGCGTCAGCTCAGGTAAAATCAGCAATCTTGCTCGCAGGCTTAAACACTAAAGGCACGACCACCGTTATTGAGCCCACCCCAAGCCGCGATCATACGGAGAAGATGTTCAATTTCTTCGACTGGAAATGCGAGACGCAGGAAACGCCAGACGGCGGACGCAAAATCACCTTTGAGGGGCAACAGGAAACCACTAAGAAAAATCGCGAGATTATCGTTCCGGGCGATCCTTCCTCTGCGGCCTTCCCAATGGTCGCTGCACTCATCACTAAAGGTTCCGAAGTCACGTTGAAAAATATCGGCATGAACCCACTTCGCACCGGTCTTTTCACCACCCTGCAGGAAATGGGTGCAGAGTTGCATATACATAATGAGCGTGATGCCGGTGGCGAGCAAGTCGTCGATATTACCGTAAAAGGCAGTCAGTTAAACGCCATCGATGTACCAGCCAACCGCGCACCTTCAATGATTGACGAATATCCAATCCTTTGTATCGCCGCCGCATTTGCCAAGGGCACCTCGCGCTTTCGCGGATTACATGAACTGCGCGTCAAGGAATCCGATCGCCTCACCACCATGCATCAAGGCTTGACTGCTTGCGGCGTCAAAGCCGAGATTGAGGGCGACGACCTCATCATCACTGGCGGTACCGTTCAAGGCGGCGCCACGATTGATAGCCAACACGACCACCGTATCGCCATGTCATTCCTTATTATGGGATTACAGAGCGAGAACCGCATTAAAGTCAGCGGTATCGATACCATCGCCACCAGCTTCCCGAATTTCTTTGAACTCATGGAAAGCCTCGGCGCAACCCAACCGCCAAAACCTGCGGATATTGTTTCCACCCTACCTAGCCAACGCCTCGTTATCGCCATTGATGGCCCTGCGGCCAGCGGCAAAGGCACCTTAGCGCGCCGCCTCGCCAACGAACTTGGCTTGAAATATCTGGATACAGGCAGCTTATACCGCGCCGTCGGCATGAAACTGGTTTATGCTGGCCTCAAACCGGAAGATGCACCCGCAGCTCTACATGCCGCCAATAATATCGAGTTGCAAGACCTTCGCAACCCGCGCTTACGCCAAGAGCATGTTGGCCGCGCCGCCAGCATCGTCTCCGCCATGCCAGAAGTACGAGCCTCACTGCTAGACTTCCAACGCAAAGTCGCCGCTGATGATCGTGGCGCCGTACTCGATGGTCGCGATATTGGCACCGTGGTTTGCCCTGAGGCAGATTTCAAATTTTTCGTCACCGCCAATGTTGAAACTCGCGCGGCACGTCGCCACCGCGAACTTTCTGGCCAAGGCATCACTGTCATTTTTGAATCCGTACTAGAAGACCTAGTCGAGCGCGACGAACGCGATAGCAAGCGCAAAGCCGCACCACTCAAAGCAGCAGATGACGCGACCCAGCTAGATACCTCAACGCTAGATGCTGACGGCGTATTTGCCCAAGTGCTAGATATTATCGAACAGAAGCTGGCAGCGTAAATCTTCACACGATTGTCACACAACGCACGCGCTATAGCGCTATAGTATTCAGGATATTTTTTAACTTAAACTTAGGGGCTGACACCTAACATTTAAATTGTTAGGAGTTATTGATGTATATAAAGCATTGTAAGTTATCGAGAAATAAGCAGTTAGAGTTGATAAAATATTTCATTGCGGGTTCTACGGC
>JAQXAR010000024.1 GCA_029252805.1 Rickettsiales bacterium | reverse complement strand
GAGCATTTTAATCTGTTCTTGAAAGAATGTGAGTGGAGGTTTAATATGGGCACACCAAGTGACTTACTGGCAGACCTGAAAAAGTTGCTCAAAGAATATTATTAGGTGTCAGCCCCTTTATAAAAATACACAAGCATCAGATACTGCAAGCTTGAACGACAAGAAAACTTCTCATTTTCAAATTTTCAGATTCTTTGCCCGTTACTTTACGACTATGAGCATAGGCTAGTAATATTCACTCAGCATCTCTCTCATCTGAGGAGATGTACTATTAGGGGCATGTAATTATCATGCAAACACAAAAAGGGTGAACGAACCCGTAAACTATAGGGCAGGTCCAACCTTTTTGCATGTTACAATTTGATGACGATTAACCTACTGGTGTAATTCGCCAATCGCTAAATACTTGGCTTCCAAGAACTCTTCGAGACCATAGCTTGAAGATTCGCGGCCAATGCCAGACTCTTTATAGCCACCAAAAGGTGCCGTTACGGAGCTTACATGGCCGAGATTTGCACCCACCATGCCATATTCGAGTGCTTCAGCCACACGGAACGTACGCTTCATGTCCTGCGTGAAGAAATACGAAGCCAAGCCAAATGGCGTATCATTTGCCATTTCGATCACTTCTTCTTCAGTGCTGAACTTGATGAGTGTTGCAACCGGGCCAAAAATCTCTTCCTGTGCAATTTCCATATCATTCGTGATATTTTCCATCACCGTTGGCGCGAAGAAAGGTTTCGTCATGCCTTTAGGTGGCTCACCCCCCGTCAGAATCGTTGCACCGGCTTCGACGGCACGGTCGACAAGACCCTTCACGCCGTCATAGGCCTTATTATCCACAAGGCAACCCACATCAGAGGCTTCATCCATCGGATCGCAGGTATTCAAGCTTTCCGCCAAGGCCACGACCTTCGCTTTAAACTCGTCATAAATGCTTTCATGCACAAAAATACGATTCGCACAGACACAAGTTTGACCTGTATTGCGGAATTTCGCGGTACTTAGGCCGCTAATCGCCGCATCCAGATCCGCATCCTCGAACACGATGAACGGTGCATTTCCGCCAAGCTCTAACGACATTTTCTTCACCGTGTCGGCGCACTGCTTATAAAGCAATTTACCGATCGGAGTCGAACCCGTGAAGCTTAACTTACGTACCTTACCGTTATCCGTCAGCGACTTACCAATTTCAGATGCTTTACCCGTTACAACATTAAAGATACCGGCTGGAATACCTGCCATTTCCGCACATTTTGCCATCGCAAGCGCAGTGAGCGGAGTGTTTTCCGCTGGCTTTGAAATGGCCGGACAACCCGCTGCCAATGCTGGCGCAACTTTGCGTGCAATCATTGCTGCTGGGAAGTTCCATGGCGTAATCGCGGCGGAAACGCCTACCGGTTCTTTCCATACCGTCTCGCGACGGCCCGCTTTTGTTTGCTGAACCGTTTCACCTGAAATGCTCTGGCCTTCAAATGCATACCATTCGATAAAGCTTGCAGCGTAATCGACTTCGCCTTTGGCTTGGCTAATCGGCTTGCCTTGTTCTTGTGACATGATCGTACCAATATCATCACGATTTTCGACCAAAATCTCTGCCCATTTAAGCATCAATTTTGCACGTTGACTGGCGAGCAGACTGCGCCATGCGCCCCACGCTTCATGCGCTTGGTCGATCACTTCAGTAATTTCATCATATCCCATTTTAGGAACGGTGGCGATGATTTCGCCGGTTGCAGGATTCTCTACTTCGCTGATTTCGCCAGACTTAGCATCAATCCATTGACCATTTACATAACATTGCGTTTGCAACATTTCTGGGTTCTTCATTAAATCTTTCAAACTAACTTCCTCTTCTTTTCTCAGTGCGGACATACGCTCTCCCATTTTTCTCTATATACATTCTACTTTTAACATCACTGGCGATTCGAGACCGCCTAGCTGCAGGGTATTTTCTCCCTTTTGCAATGGAGCAAGATAGACACCTTTACCGCGTCCAATTTGCTTTCCATTTACGATCGTGCCAAATCGGCTTCCCGTATCACGCAAGTAAATACCACCTTCATGAATCTCAACCTGACAATGTTGAGATGATACTATAGGTGGACTTGCCTCTGATGCAATATTAATGTGATTTTGTTGATGCTTCCGATCAGGCCCTGCTTGTGCTTCATAGCCGCCTACCTTCAAAGGCAAGCGCGCGACGGCCGTCTCTAAAACATCAAAAAACGGCGGTTCATTTAACGAAGTGACCGTTACCTGACTGATATCCACTTCCAGAATCACACTCGCCGCTTCCGTTTCACTCACACGCCTATTGCTGCTGCGCAAACGATCTAACACCATCATGATCACAGGCATAATACGCGGAGGACATTGCCCTAGAAGTTGCTCAAATTCACTACGCGTAATGACATCACAAACCACAGGAGTCACGGTACGAGCACTTGCCGAACGCGGCATACCGTGTTCAAACAAAGCAAGTTCGCCTAACACATCTCCCGCATCTAAGGTTGCCAAACGAACTTCGCCATGCTGTGCATGCTTTAGTACTTCGATCTGCCCTTCGCGGATAATATAGGCTTCATCTGCCTGATCTCCCTCACGAAAGATCATCGTTCCGGCTTCAATGGATACCTCAGTCATAATAGCTCGCTATTCTACCGTTACAGATTTGGCAAGGTTTCGGGGCTGATCAACATCGGTTCCCTTCAATACGGCGGTGTAATATGCCAACATTTGAATCGGAACGGAATAAACAAACGGTGCTACAAAAGCATCGCAATTGGGCATTGTCACTGCAAAATGTGCCTGACTCGCATTGACTTTAATACCTGCTTCATCGCTGATAAGAATGATCTTTCCGCCACGTGCGCGCGCTTCTTGCATGTTAGAAAGAGTCTTTTCCTGCCATTTATCATTGGGCGCAATTACGATAATCGGCACTCGTTCATCAATCAACGCGATAGGACCATGTTTCATTTCGCCTGCAGCATACCCTTCTGCATGGATGTAGGAGATTTCTTTTAACTTCAACGCGCCCTCCATCGCCAATGGATAAGAGGTTCCGCGCCCTAAATAGAGCACATCATAGGCTTTCATCAAACTCTGACAGGCCGGACTCTCAGCCGTGACATGATGCGTTGCTTCACGCATTAGACTTGGCAGGCCTTCCAACAATTTCCAATAATTCGCCACCTGATCGGCAGACAAGACCTGGCGGTTTTCACCTAGCTCAATGGCAAGGCCTGCAAGAATCGTCAATTGCGTCGTAAAGGCTTTGGTCGAGGCCACACCTATTTCTGGCCCCGCTTGCGTGTGCAATATAGCATCCGCTTCACGCTCCATCGAGCTGCCTTGCATATTCACAATGGCGAGCGTCGGATGCCCCATTTCTTTTATCATACGCAGCGCTGCCAGCGTATCCGCCGTTTCACCTGATTGCGAAATGAATAAGGCTAACACGCCCTCACTCAAACGCGGAGTCCGGTATCTAAATTCGGAGGCAATGTCGATACTAACGGGCAAGCCCGTGAGGTCTTCCAGCCAATATTGTGCCACCATCCCAGCGTAATAAGACGTTCCGCAAGCAATAATCACAATGTGACGTAAATCTTTCACATCAATATTAAGGTCCGGAAGCGTAAAGCTACCGAGCGTCGGATGCCGCAAATGCTCAAGCGTTTTCGCTATCGCCTCCGGCTGCTCATGAATTTCTTTTTCCATAAAGTGGCGATAGCCGCCTTTAGTGATCGCCTCAGATGCAACACCGCTCAACACTTCAGGGCGCACCACTTCATGCCCTTGATTATTAAAAATGGCCATACTGGTGGGTGTCAGCTTCGCCCAATCACCCTCTTCCAGATAAATCACACGATTGGTAAAGAGGGATAATGCGATGGCATCCGAGCCAACCGCCATTTCGCCATCACACACTCCGACAGCGAGCGGAGACCCCCAACGTGCGGCATAGAGCGCATCAGGCTCTGATTGAAACAGCACTCCGATCGCATAAGCGCCATCTAGGCGAGTCAGCGCCTCTTTCAGCGCAACTTCTGGCGCTTTCCCCTCTTTTACTAAATGACTTAGCAAATGAGTGATAACCTCAGTATCTGTTTCACTGGTAAAGACAGCACCTTGCGCTTTAAGCTCTTCACGCAATTGCGCATGATTTTCAATAATACCGTTATGCACCACTGCAACAGAATCGGTAACATGTGGGTGAGCATTTTCTTTCGTCGGCGCACCATGAGTTGCCCAGCGCGTATGTCCAATCCCGACACCCCCTGCAAGCGGCTCTTCCCGCAGGGCCGCCTCTAGGTTATTCAACTTACCACTGGCGCGGGTACGCTTGATCTCCCCGCCATCCAGCGTCGCAATGCCCGCCGAATCATAACCACGATATTCTAATTTTTTTAACGCTTCTAATAAGCGTGACGAAACTTCAGAGGTCCCGACAATTCCAACGATTCCACACATACCCTATTTTCTAGCGACTTTTTACTCCAAAGACCAGTCCGCGATTAATCACGTTTTATAACGGTTCTCCCCCCATCCGATTACATCAAGAACTGTGGCTTTTAGCTAACACCCTGTTGCCGTGTTAACACTTTGTTAATACTTGTTGCAATTAAGAAACAGATGTGGATAACTTTGATCTCTTAAAATCGAAAATGCCAAAAAAACATATCCGTCCCAATTTGGCACTCGTTAAAAATAAGTGGAGTATGCAATGCTTGAGCAGGTTAGACAATATCGTGACAACAACGAATTTCCGGAAGAGGTTTCTATGGAGCAAGTACTACAGGAAGATATGCTATTCAGGCGCCACCGCAAACTACGCGAGGCTGAAGAGCTAACCTATGAATTCACTAAAGATCCAGCTCTTTTGCATCAATACTATGTATTGCGCAGCCTCGTTTTTGCTAGAACCCATGGAGTCGATTTTGAAAAAGAAGAAGACTCCTTTGATACAAAAAGTGATACCTTAATCGTTCGCGCTGGAAATCAAGTATTAGGCGGCGTAAGAATGACCTTTTCACACCCAGACAAGCCAACACAACTCAGCATGGAAAAATACGGTGTCAAACTTCAAGAAAACCTACCCGAACTTGAATTAGCCAAAAATGGCTACTGCGAAGCCTCGCGCATGGCTATTTTAGAGGAATACCAAACCAACGATATCACAACTGCTTTTATAAGACTCATGTTTCAGCATTGTCACAGCCTAGGAATAAAATACGCTTTTTCTATGTCGCCAAATTCTCTACACCGACTCTACCGCATCACTAGCCGTAAATTAGACTACATTTGCCGTGTCGTGGATAACATTCACTTCCCTCATAACATTGATGGCATTGAAGGTAATGGCTTTAAATTATTGCTCTTCGATGTGGAGACATCTTTAACCAAGAATCCGAAAAGGAACCTTACTCATCGGACTTTGGTTAGCCTTGCATAGGGTGTAATTATCACATGAGTTTCAACTCCAGCACACAATTCGTTGAAATTTAGAAACATTTATTTGACTAGAAATCCATATCGTCCCTACCTTGGGAAGAAATAATTTAGGATTTCTATTATGAAAACTCCTCGTTTGTCGCAGGATAAATCTTTGGGCTTTATAGTAACGGTTTGCTATCTGGGCCTTTCAACCACACCGGCTCTTTCAAATGACTCTGAAGATTTATTTTCCCTTTCCTTAAAGGAATTAGGTGATATTGAAATTACCTCCATTTCAAAACGCGACGAAATAGCATCAGAAGCCGCAGCAGCCATTCATGTCATCACTCAAGAAGATATTAAGCGCTCTGGCGCCACCTCAATTCCTGAGGCTCTCCGCTTAGCGCCAGGCGTCAATGTCGCCCGCTCTGGCTCGGGACAGTGGGCCGTTAGCATTCGAGGGTTCAACGCACAGTTCTCAAATAAACTCCTTGTTTTAATTGATGGGCGTTCTGTATACACTCCCATGTTCTCAGGGGTGTTTTGGAGCGTCCAAGATACGATGATGGAAGATATTAAACGTATTGAAATCGTCCGTGGCCCCGGCGGCACCATTTGGGGAGCCAATGCAGTCAATGGCGTAATTAACATTATCACAAAAGAAGCGAAAGACTCGCAAGGCGCTTTAGCCGTTTACCAACATGGCTTGCAAGAGCAAAACACCTCCATTCGGTATGGAGGCGAGATTAACAAAAACACTCATTACAGAGCTTTTGCTAAGCAAAAACATAATCGCAACTATCAGCTATCCAGTGGGGTTGGCGCTGACGATAAATGGGATATGTGGCGCGCTGGTATGCGCGTTGATAGCAATGAACTTTCTTATGGTGATTTATCCATCCAGTCTGAATTCTACCAAGGTCGTGAAAATTCTGACTTCTTCCTCCCTAACCTCACTGGACCGCGCACAGAAGTAGATGATGCTTTTGACACTCTCGGTGGACACCTGCAAGCACAATGGTCTTACCTAGAAGGTAGCAACGAGTATTCTATCAAAAGTTATTACGACATTACCAAACGTGATACATTCATTTTTGAAGATACAACGCAAACCGTTGATATTGACTTCAATCACTCCTTCAAAGCGGCGCAAAGCCATGATATGATCTGGGGGCTAGGCTATCGCCTAATTAATTCAGACATTGAAGGAACGGACATCCTTTCCTTCTCCCCCGCCAACCGCACTGACAACCTTTTCTCTGCTTTCTTACAGGACAAGATCACCCTTCTGGAAGATGTTAAGCTTACGCTTGGCAGTAAATTTGAATATAATGACTATACGGAATTTGAATGGCAGCCTTCAGCGCGATTAGGTTGGAAAATTGATGATACCAATTATGCATGGGCATCGTTTACCCGCGCCATTCGAACCCCCGGTCGGACAGGACATGGCGTTAACATTGCAGTAGGTGCCCTTCCAACCCCAGCAGGTATCACGCTTGTTCAACAAATTGGTAACGAAGCGACTGATTCCGAGAAACTCTACGCATACGAATTCGGCTATCGTACTCAGCCTTTAGATGAACTATCCCTTGATGTAACCGCATTCTATCATGATTATACAACCCTTGGCAGCGACTCATTAGGCACTCCTTTTCTCGCCACCAACCCTACATTTGGGTCTCACGTTGTTCTCCCTCTTGTAATTGGCAGTGATAGCACCGCTGAAACTTTTGGTATTGAAGTTTCCGCTGATTGGAAGACCACTCCTCATTGGCTCTTATCTGCAAGCTATTCTGCACTAGAGATGGATGTTAATGGTGGCAGCACTTTCGTCTCAGGTGAAGGGCTCTCTCCGAACCATCAGGTTAATCTTGAGTCACATTATACTCCTGACGAGAATTGGGAGTTTGATACGCTGCTTTATTATGTGGATGAGCTCAACCCAACGGCAACAACCGTTATTGATGATTATTGGCGCCTTGATGCGCGCTTAGCCTATAACCTTGATAATGGGGTGAGCCTCAGTTTAGTTGGTCAAAATTTATTAGAAGATCAAAAACCAGAATTTTCATCATTTGTTTACAATCGTCAGATAGAAGTACCTAGAACAGTCTACGGGAAAGTGAATTGGAAGTTTTAGGTGGATCATAAAAACGTTAGATACTTAGCCGGAAGCTGCGCAGTATTTGCGTGGCTTTTTGCTTCTTACAGTGCCAGTGCTGCGCCGAGCAATGAATATCGTGTGAAAGCCGCTTTTATTTATAATTTCACAAAGTTTGTCAGTTGGGAAAACTCTCCCAAAACGCTCAATATTTGCATTAATGGTGCAGACCATTTTGATGGCGCTTTAAAGAAAATTGAGAAACGTTCAAATTCCAAAACGAGTTATAAAGTTTTCACAAATGCAGCGGTTAAAAATAACTGTCACTTGCAAATCTACAGCTCCACTCCTTCAGCCGTTCCAATGAAAAACAATCTCCTTACTATCGGTCAAAAATCAAGTTTCACAAAAAAGGGAGGCATTATCTCTTTTATTAATAAAGGCGGAAAAATTAAATTTATCATCAATTTAAAAGTCGCTAAAAAAGCAGGCCTCCGGATGAATCCGCAATTATTAGAAATTGCTGACGAGGTCATCCGATAATCATGAGCTCCGCTTTAAACCATATTTCAATCAAACGACGCATGACCCTTGCGCTTTTGCTGATCTCACTCGTCACGATTATCGTGACGACCGTCACTATGTCGATTATTGGTATTATCAATTTGGAACAGAATTTCCAAGAAGAACTGGATAATTCTACGCGCATCGTAGGTGACCGTAACAAAGCAGCCGTTGATTTTGGTGTCCAGGTTGATGCTAATAAAAACTTACAGGTTTTCGCATCGCAGGCTGAGGTGCAACGCGCCTGCCTTTACGATGTCGAAAAAATGCTTTTTGCCACTTATCTGCCCAGAACTCCTCATAGTTCATGTCCTGGTAATATGGACGACCTTATCCCAACCGAAGACTTCTTCCACAGCACCTACAATATTTCTGCTTACGGGGAGACTGCGGGTCATCTTTTTGTTGAAGCGAATCGCAGTAAAATTGAAGCCTTCCTTACACGCCAAGTGAAATGGCTTGCTCTGTCCGTCGCGATTGCCTTCGCGATCGCCTATATTCTCGCAATGATTCTTCAGCGCATGCTATCTAAGCCGATCATTGAACTTGCCAGTGTCGCCAAGCAAATTTCATTCAAACGCGATTACAGTATGCGGGCACCTCACTTGCCCAATGCATCCCCCGACAATGAAATTGCGAACCTCTATACTGCTTTTAACACCATGCTTGATGAGATTGATATGCGTGAGCAGCAATTACTCGCCAAAAACACCGAACTCTTTAACGCAAAAGAAGCCGCCGAGAATGCAAACCGCGCAAAATCCAACTTCCTAGCCAATGTAAGCCATGAATTACGGACACCGCTGAACGCGATTATCGGTTTTTCTTCCATTATCACCAACCAGCTCTTCGGACAGCTCGGGAGTGAAAAATACAAAGAATATGCGATTGATATCAATGAGTCAGGTATCCATTTACTAGATATCATTAACGATATCCTCGATCTATCCAAAGCGGAAGCAGGTAAATTAAACTTGAGGTTTGAAGAGGTTGATCTTTCACGTGCCATCGAGAAATGCATTACGCTGATCAAGGAACGTGCACTTGAGGAAAATGTCAAAATCCATAATCATGTCCCTCGCAAAACTCCACTTCTCATTGCGGACCGTGTGCGACTAATTCAAATTATTCTGAATATCTTATCAAACGCGGTTAAATTCACAGACCGAGGCGGCGACGTCCATATTAATCTTGATACTTCAATGATGGTGGGCGAAGTGACAGACTTCTTCATTCATATTGAAGATAACGGCATAGGCATGTCTGAAGATGATATCGAAACCGCCTTCCAAAGTTTTGGCCAAATTGATAGCGGGCTGAATCGAAAATATGAAGGAACGGGTCTCGGACTTCCCCTAACGAAAAAACTGATGGATCTGCATGAAGGTGATATCAAGATCAACAGTCGAAAAGGCAAAGGTACGCAAGTAACACTACATTTTCTTGCCAACCCTGTTTACATTAAACAACTAAGTGAGGAAGCCCCTCAGGCTGAAGAACAACTGTCAGCTGAATAAGGAGAATAGTATGCAACACCCTAAAGCGACCTATCAAGAGTCAATCCTATTGATTGAACGTTTACACCGTCAGTTTCTAGACGTGATCAAAAACCACTTAGAAACACTGAAAATCGACGATATCAATAACGTACAAACCCTTATTCTCTATAATATAGGCGACGATCAGCTAACCATTGGCGAGCTGACTCATCGCGGATATTACCTAGGCTCCAACGTTTCTTACAACGTCAAAAAGCTAGTCGAATCTGACTATTTAGTCCAAGAGCAGGCCGTGCATGATAAACGTTCCAGCAAAGTACGCCTCTCCGATAAAGGTCTCAAACTTTGCGAGAAAATTGAAGCATTCTACGATAAGACGAGCCTTGACTTCGTCGCCCGCCGCGTGAATGAAGAAAGACTCAAAGAAACCAACCTCACTCTGATCCAATTGGAGAGCTTTTGGGCAAATTGCATCATTGAAATGAAACGCATTTTCTAAGGGTTTTTGCTGCATCATTGACAAATACCCCTGAAATGCCGATGATGGACCAGCTAAAAAACAGGGAGCTACCAAATGAACTTCTTTACGAAGACCATTGTTTTCACTGCATGCGCTTTATTCATCAGCGGTATTGCAGGACAGGCCGAGGCCGCACGTAAATTTATTACCATTGGCACCGCAGGGGTGACCGGCGTTTACTTCCCAGCTGGGGGGGCAATTTGCCGCTTGGTCAATATCAAACGCAAAGAACATGGCATTAAATGCTCGGTCGAATCGACCGGTGGCTCTATTTATAACCTCAATGCCATCCGCCAAGGCGAGCTAGATCTCGGTGTGGCACAATCGGATTGGCAATATCACGCCTATAACGGCACGGGCAACTTTGAACCTCAAGGCAAATTCGATAAATTACGCTCTGTCTTTGCAATGCATGGTGAGCCTTTCACCATTATCGCGCGCGTGGATGCAAAAATTAGTCGCTTCACGGACCTAAAAGACAAACGTGTTAACATCGGGAACCCAGGTTCGGGCCAGCGCGCCACGATGGAAGAAGTCATGAATGCTTTTGGCTGGACACGCGATAGTTTCGCACTGGTCTCGGAGCTTAAAGCCTCGGAGCAAGGTCAAGCGCTTTGCGATAATAAAGTTGATGCCATCGTTTACGCCGCAGGCCACCCTAACGGTGCCATTCAGGAAGTAACCTCTACCTGTGATACGAAAATAATCCATGTCACGGGTGCACCAATCGATAAACTCGTTTCTGAAAACTCGTTCTACAGTTATGCAGAAATCCCAGGTGGCATGTATAAGAACAATGATGAAACTACGAAGACATTTGGCGTGAAAGCCACTTTCGTTTCTTCCGCAGATGTTGATTCAGAATTGATCTATGAGACGGTAAAAGCAGTCTTTGAACGCTTTGATGATTTCAAAACACTTCACCCAGTATTCTCAACGTTGGAACCTGAAAAAATGCTCTTTGACGGCAATACAGCACCTTTGCATGATGGTGCACATCGCTACTTCAAAGAGGCCGGCTTACTGGATAAGGCAAAAGCGTTGAACAACGCCGCTGCTGTTATACCGGCTGAAGCCCTTGCTGAAGTTCCGGCAAAAGCGACCGCGAACCAATAAGCATTTCACGCAATCATTCGAATTAAACCTTAGGTATTTTCATGAGTCAATCAGACGCATCAGCGGAGTTATTGTTAGAGCAAGATGGTGGAGCACGTGACCCAAAAGGTCTCGCCTCATGGCTACTTTTATGGGTTGCCGTTATATGGTCCCTCTTCCAGCTTTGGGTGGCATCGCCTTTGGTTTATGATCCCTTCTTTTACAAGACACTCGGCATACCAGTTCTAAACAGCAATCAATACCGCTCTTGGCATTTAGGCTTCGCCCTATTGCTTGCCTTCTTGGCCTATCCTGCCAGCAAGCGCTCGCCACGCAACTATGTGCCCGCGCTCGATTGGGTATTCGCGATCCTTGGCACCGGTGCCGCCATGTATCTGTTCGTCTTTTATCAAGAACTCGCAAACCGCTCTGGGCTTCCGAATCAATGGGATCTGATCAGCGCCTGCATTGGCGGGGTTCTCTTGCTTGAAGCAACGCGCCGTACGTTAGGTTGGCCATTGGTTATCCTCGCGGGAGTCTTCCTTACGTATATCTTCGCGGGCCCTCATATGCCTGACCTTATTTCGCATAAAGGCCAAAGCTTTACCAAAGTCGCCTCCCATATGTGGCTTACAACGGAGGGTGTGTTCGGTATCGCACTCGGTGTATCGGCTGATTTTGTGTTCCTGTTCGTCCTCTTTGGCGCATTGCTCGATAAAGCCGGTGCCGGGAATTACTTCATTAAATCTGCCTTTGCTTTACTGGGTCATTTACGCGGTGGTCCTGCGAAAGCCGCCGTTCTCGCTTCGGGCTTTACCGGTCTTATCTCCGGTTCTTCGATCGCTAATGTGGTCACAACAGGAACCTTTACGATCCCCTTGATGAAGCGTGTTGGCTTTAGCGCTGAGAAAGCCGGTGCGGTTGAAGTGGCGGGTTCAGTCAATGGGCAAATCATGCCACCGGTGATGGGGGCTGCGGCCTTCCTGATGATCGAATATGTCAATATTCCCTACATTGAAGTCATACGCCATGCATTTCTGCCGGCGATTATTTCTTACATCGCCTTGCTTTATATCGTGCATTTAGAGGCGCTGAAGTCAGGTATTCCACCGCTGCCACGTTTGCATAACCCAAGCATGAAAGAGCGCCTGATTGGCTGGGGAATTACTATTTCTTCGCTCGTCATCCTTTGTGGTGTTATTTATTACGCGCTGAACTTCATCAAGGAAATGGCAGGTGATAATGCCATTTTTGTCATCGCAGCCTTGGTCTTCGGCTCCTATGCATTCTTATTGAAACTAACCACGACCTATCCAGAACTCGAACTGGACAATCCTGATGATCCAAAAGTTGTGCTACCAGATATTAAGCCAACGCTCATGAGCGGTCTGCATTTCTTGCTTCCACTCGTCGTGCTTATTTGGAGCTTGATGATTGAACGTCTATCACCAGGCCTATCGGCTTTCTATGCAAGTGTGATGATGGTCTTCATCCTACTAACGCAACGCCCGCTCATCGCATTTTTCCGCAAAACGGAAAATTATGGCACTGCCATTAAAGGCGGCCTCGCTGACTTGCGTGATGGCTTAGAGATGGGTGCACGCAACATGGTCGGTATCGCAATCGCCACCGCGGCTGCGGGTATCATCGTCGGTGCGGTCACGCTCACCGGTGTGGCCAACATCATGCCAGAAATCGTCGACTCCCTTGCCGGTGATTCACTCATTATGGTGCTAATACTCACCGCGATTATCTGCCTTATCCTCGGTATGGGTTTACCAACCACGGCGAATTATATCGTCGTATCCAGCATTATGGTCGGCGTGATTCAAACGCTTGGCGCAAAGCATGGCTTGGTTGTACCGCTCATCGGGATTCACCTATTCGTATTCTATTTTGGCATTATGGCGGACGTCACACCGCCCGTCGGATTAGCGAGTTTCGCCGCCGCCGCCGTATCGGGTGGAGATCCGATCAAAACGGGGTTGCAAGCCTTCTGGTACTCTATCCGTACGGCTATCCTACCCTTCATTTTCCTATTCAATACCGACATCCTATTGATCGGTGTTGAGAGTATCGGGCATGGCATCTGGGTCTTCTTCTATGCGACCACTGCGATCCTGCTGCTGACGGCAGTGCTTCAGGGCTATTTCATCATACGTAGCAAGCTGTGGGAGTCTCTGGCACTCTTGCTTGTTTCGATCACGCTATTCCGCCCGGGCATGTGGATCGATATGATCTCCCCCCCGTATGGCTATGTGGAACCTAACACGATTGAACAGGCGATTACTGAATTGCCTGCGGATGCTGAGCTTCGCATCAAGATCAAAGGGGAGGATGCCATTGGTGAATCTGTTGAACATTTCGTCATGCTTCCTATGGGCGCGCAAACGGCGACCGGTCAAGAGCGCCTCGCGCAGCAAGGCATTACGATGCGTTATGAGGATTCTGCAGCGATTGTCGATAGTACGACCTTCATGAGCCCTGCTGAGAAGGCTGGGTTCTTCATGGATAATCAAATCTTGGAAGTGGGTATCCCACAAGCACAGCCGAGGCGTGAGTGGCCGTATATTCCGGCATTCTTATTGCTAGGATTGATTACGTGGATACAAATGAAGCGCAGTAATAAGCACGCTTAAAACTTACTAACGCCGCGCACTTAAATCAGCGGCTGATGGGGTATCTCTGCCCATTTGTTCGTTCATCTGGTTAACTTCACGTGCCATATTGACAAGGTTAATGTTGCGCGATGCGGCGCCGATGCGCACACTGCTCATCGTATTATGCATATCATTAACGGCACCTTGCGCACGTGACCTCACGCTAGGATCAACGGTTCGTCCAACATTCTGACGTTTTCCCATCTCTTCCATCGCCACTTCTACATCACGTACGAGGTCTGACTCATTATCATCACGTACTTGCTTATATTCATCTGGCAAGGCAGCATAAGCCGCTTCAAGTTCTTTTCTCTCTTCTGGGGAAGAGGCATTCTTCATCGCATCTAGCATGGTTAAATGCCCAAGTTTACCGATCGCCAAACGTGCACGCTCAAAAGTAGAATCATGTTTGATAGACGGGTCTTGCAATAAAAGGTCGTTATAAAGTTCCAGATAATTCTCTGCTAGGCCATGCATCATATGCGCACGCTCTATGTCTTCACGCTCGGTACCTAGGCCATCATGTGCACGATCTGAACGACCTGCATTAATTTCTTTGAGTTTACGTAGGATTTCACGCCCTAGCTCGACGGATTCACTACGCTTCTCTTGGCTCATTTGCACTACACCTCTGGGTGCCGCACCTGCTTTAAGCGCAGCGGCAATGCCTTCAATCTCTAGCGCTTCACCACAAAGCTCTGGTCCTGAACGGTGTAACCCCATTCTGTCATCACGCCGCTCATCTTGCATCGCTTCGTGCATATCTCTATCAGAAAAGGGGGAATCTTCTGGATGTGGCAAATCCCAATCACGAGAATGGGTTTTGCCTTGTATCCACCTAAAGGGGTTTAAGCTAAATGACTCTTGATCGCGATAGAGCATGTCATACATCGCTTGCGCGCCGAAATGTTCTTCACCAAATCGACCGAAATGCTTTGAGGCGTGACTTTCTCCAGCCATACCCAAGGTCAAAACATTTTTAACTAGCTGCCAACGCGTTTCCCATTTCATTTTATGGGCAAGTTTGCGCCCTATTTGGTTAATTTTAACGGCTTTGGCGCGGTCTTTCGGATCATTAGCATCATATTCCCCATCAGGAAAATACACCGTGTAAAGCGCATTACGCAATACAGCAACATTCTGACGTACCGGCTCGTAAGCCTCATAATATTGGTGTTTAGATTTGTTTAATCCATTGTGGCGATTGGAGCGCCCCAGCTGATCAGCAATCTCTCCATCAAAGAGTTTATATTGAATGGGATTATAGGAGATATTCTGTTTTTGATCGCGGTAAATATCTAAATGATCGTTGTAACTGATGCGGGCAGTGCCTGTCGCTGCATCACGATGCGCTTTGGGTAAAATAAATCGCCCAATTCCATCCGTTGAGTTCATGCTACTACGTACATGACCACGATGAGTATTTCGGCTCACCCTTCGGTCTAAGGAATCTTCAATATCATCATCATAATCCTGTGAAGCGTCGGTCCCAAAACTCGTCTCACCTGGAATATCGCCAGGCTTGGTTCCTAAAATTAAACCATCATAGCCGTCATCATATTCTTCTCTATATGGCATAAGGACCTACTACTGCGCTGCTGCTGGCTCTTGGGCTGGTGCAGCATCGCCTTCACCCTCAGCCGCGCTGCCTAGCGCGTACATGCAGAGTTCTTCAAAGCTTACGTTATTTTCAATCGCGATTTTATGCAATTTATCGAAACTATCCATCACCTCTTTAGGGATAGAGCCTCCGCGCTCAGTTGAGAGCCAGTTTTGTTGGTTTGCAAGTGGATGGCGATCATCACGCGGTTCGCCTACATACAGATCGAACGGAACCTTCTGGCCGTTGAAATCACATGGAATTTTGAACTTTTTCATATTCTTATCTCGCTTGTTACTCTTCTCTATAGATTCAGAGTAGCAGCGAAAGGTTACAGAAGTATGACCAAAATCAGTAAAAACTGACTTTTCTAGGAAAAAATTGTGACTTTAAAGATCGATTTTCTTAGCCATGGCGAGATCCGAATAACGGCGCTTGCCCGTTGAAAAGTTATTCGCATAGGATTTTGGCTTTAACTTACGCTCTTTCGGCGTGGCGTCAGACCAGAAAATTCCCTTACTTTCACAATAACTTACCGCTTCTTTATGAGTATCAAATGATATATTCAATTGGCGCGTCGTATCCACCCCACCAATCCAACCCATCGTTGGGTCAACAAATGTCTCACTGTCGCTACGAATTTCCAATTTCCATTGGTTCATATTGCGCGTACCAGATTGCATGGCTGACTTCGAGGGGCGGTAAATAAGGGCAGAACGTTTCATAGACTCTAAATAACACGCTTTCTTAGCTGGAATCCACAATTTCTAACGCTTTTTACGCCGCTTTTGAAATTTTTTATTATCTTTGCCACCATTTCGCTGTCCGCGAGGCTTTTGTGGCGGAGATGTAAACTCCATCGCAGGCGGCTCATCGGCACTTATCAGGCGGAAACTGAGACTACCCAGCTGAATATCAGCCTGCTTTAACTTCACCACCAAACGTTGCCCTAATTGGAAGCGTTGACCGGTATCGCGCCCCATCAAGCAATGCAGCTTCTCTTCATACATATAGAAATCACGGCCCAGATCACTCATGCGAATAAGCCCACTCGCACCGGTATTCGCCAGCGTCACGAACACACCATAATTACCGACCGAGGTAATATAAGCTTCAAACTCTGCATCACCACTATCGGCCATAAAAGCCGTAATGTATCGATCACGTGCCTCGCGCTCGGCCACCATCGCACGACGCTCCGTCGTAGAGATATGATCCGCCATCGCGGCCAATGCTTCATCTTTGGGCCCCACCACGAACTTCTTTTCGCCCGCAATATGCGCACAAATTGCACGATGCGTAATAAGGTCTGAATAACGGCGAATCGGTGATGTAAAATGCGAATAATGCGTAAGACCCAGCCCGAAATGTCCGAGATTCTCCGGCAAATATTTCGCCTGCATTTGACTGCGTAAAATCGCGCCACTCAGCAATGCTTCCATCGGCGTTCCACGCGCTTTACCGATCAACTTATTAAAATCTTTGACCACAGGAGTTGGATTCAGCGAGAACCCCATGCTCTTAAGGAAAGTACGCGCATCGCTTATCTTATCTTCCGATGGCGGCTCATGCACACGGTAAACGCCCGGTAGCAACTTCTGTTCTAATGTGAGAGCAGCAGCAATATTGGCCGTCACCATGCATTCTTCAATCAGCTTATGGCTATCCAAACGCATGCGTTTTTCGACCTTATCAACATGGCCATCTTCGCCCATAATGATATTATATTCGGGTAGATCCAAATCCATCGCACCACGTAGCGCACGTTGCTGCAGCAACGTCGCATAGGCACCGTAGAGATAGCTCAACTCCGGTAGCATTTCACCGTTTTTCGTATCGAAAATATCCTGCGCTTGTTCATAGGTTAGGCGTGCATGCGAGCGCATGATACCGCGCACAAACTTATGACTCGTCAGCGCGCCTTCCGCATCAATATAGAGATGCACGGCCAAGCAATAACGATCTACGTCTGGGTTAAGCGAGCATAATCCATTTGAGAGCGCCTCAGGCAGCATCGGCACGACACGGTCTGGGAAGTAAACCGAGTTACCGCGATTTAAGCCCTCTTTATCCAACGGTGAATCAGGCTGCACATAATGTGCGACATCGGCAATCGCTACCAGCACATGCCAGCCACCATCACCATGAGGTTCGGCAAAGACGGCATCATCAAAATCACGTGCATCTGCACCATCAATCGTCACAAGCGGGATGTCTCGTAAATCCGTGCGACCTTCCGGCACAGGATCGACCGCTGCTTCCGCCTGCGCAATCGCTTCTGTTGGAAAATCGACCGGGATTTCCTGATTGAAAATCGCGATCATGCTGTAGCATTTCGGATTATCCATATCGCCGAGATTTTGCATCACTTTGGCGCAAGGCAGGCCGAGTTGCTTATCGCGCGCACGCGCGATGGCATCAGCCACCACTAAATCACCGGATTCCGCCCCCATTTCATCACCATGCGCGATGAAAAATTCTTGTCTCTGTTTGCGATTCACCGGCTCCAACAAACCGCCACGCTTCGTATTCTGATATACCCCGACCACCGTGCGCGACGGGCGCTTGGGAAGAATTTTCAACACTTGCCCATTATAGCTATGCGCATCAATGACGGAGATTTTCACCAACACTGAATCCCCCACCGCAGGACCTTTTTCATTATCCAAAATAATACGCGGCGGACGACGGCGCTCGTCACGCCAATCAGCCGGGATAGCAATCGCTTCCCCATGCTTATTCAGCTCAATCACCTCTGCAATAATAACCGGAGGTAAATGCGGCGGCTTATCACGACGTGCCGCGCGCGATTTACCTTTTTTACTAGGTTTTCTATTTTTGGCTTTAGCCAATTAGCTTGCCGCTTTCTTTGCTGGAGCTTTTTTCTTCGCTGCTGGTTTTTTAGCCGCCGGCTTTTTCTTTGCAGTGGCTTTCTTTTTCGCCGGTTTTTTCTTTTTCGGCGCTTTGGCTTTGGCGGCAATTAGTTCAAGCGCTTGCTCAATTGTCACTGTTTGCGGATCCATATCTTTTGGTAGGGTCGCATTGACTTTTCCATGCTTCACGTAAGGGCCGTAGCGGCCTTTCATGACTTCAATTGCGCCGCCATCATCTGGGTGCTCACCTAGATTCTTAAGCGCTTCAGGGCCGAAGCCTTTTTTCTTCTTCTCTTCAATCACCGTCACAGCGCGGTTAATACCGATCGTGTAAACATCATCTTCCGGATCAATCGAGGCGAATTTCCCTAAATGCTTGAGATAAGGACCGAAACGACCAATCGCGGCGGTAATCATCTCGCCACTTTCAGGGTGCAAGCCAACGTCACGCGGCAGTGCCAGAAGCTCTAGCGCGCGGGTAAGGTTCATGTCTTCGGGCATGCTACCTTTTGGCAAACTGCCGCGTTTTGGCTTTTCGCCTTTCGCATCTTCGCCCAGCTGCACATAGAATCCGTAAGGGCCTTTTTTGAGGAAGACTTCCTTTTTGGTTTCACCGTCCACGCCCAAGCTTTGTGGGCCATCGGTCGCAATGGTGCTTTCATCCGCTTCATCCGATTCCGCCGCGATAGGCTTCGTGAATTTACATTCCGGGTAATTTGAACAGCCTAAGAACGCGCCAAATTTACCGGTCTTCAAGCTTAAATCGCCTTCATCTTTCGGGCATTTCCGTGCTTCGGCAATGTCTTTTTCAGTCCCGTAAAGGAAGGGTACAAGCAGACGATCGATTTCTTCCAAAATCTTCGGATTAGGCACTTCTTTGGCGGCTTCAATGGAGACGATAAAATCTTTCCACCAGTCGCGAAGCAAATCTTTCCAATCGAGCTTTCCGTCAGAAACCAAATCGAGTTTTTCTTCAATATCAGCCGTAAAATCATACTCCACATAGCGGGAAAAGAAGCTCTCAAGAAAGGCACTCACAATACGCCCACGTGCTTCTGGCGTGAAACGTTTTTTGTCTAAATTCACATAACCACGGTCAATCAATACCGCCAAAATTGCGGCGTAAGTGGAAGGGCGACCAATGCCGAGTTCTTCCAAACGTTTGACCAAACTTGCTTCGGTGTAACGCGGGGGCGGCTGTGTGAAATGCTGCGCGGGCGTCACGGTTTCAATCGGCACGGCATCGCCAACTTTCATCGCAGGCAGGCGGCGATCATTATCATCGCCTTCGGCATCATCATCTTTACCGGCAATATAGAGCGAGAGAAAGCCGTCAAACTTCATCACCGAGCCCGTTGCATGGAGCACAGCTTTTTTATCAACCGTTTCAAAATCCACCGCTACTTGGTCGAACACAGCGGGGTTCATTTGGCTTGCCATCATACGCTTCCAAATGAGCTCATAGAGCTTAAATTGCTCACCACTCGTGCCAGAAGCTTTCGGCGTTTTGTAAAGGTCCGTTGGGCGAATGGCTTCGTGAGCCTCCTGCGCGTTTTTGGCTTTACTGCTATAGAAACGCGGTTTCTCGGGAACGTACTGCTTGCCTTTTTCTTTCTCAATCCAGCTACGCGCTGCTTCGATCGCTTCAGGAGCCACCGTCACACCATCGGTACGCATATAGGTGATTAAGCCTTGCTCATAGAGCTTCTGCGCGACTTGCATGGTCTGTTTAGCACCAAAGCCGAGCTTCCGACTTGCATCCATTTGCAGAGACGAAGTAATAAACGGCGCGTAAGGGTTACGGCGAGATTCTTTCTCATCCACACTAATAACAGTGCTCTGCTGGCCTTCCAAAATCGCGGAGATTTCTTTGGCTTGGGCTTCGTTATTAATATCAAATTTCTTGAGCTTATTGCCTTCCCACTTGCTGAGCTTCGCATCAAACTTAATCTTATCGGTGGATAGGCCAGTGGTGATGTCCCAATATTCTTGGTTCTTAAAGATTTCGATTTCACCTTCGCGTTCGCAAATCAGGCGTAACGCAACCGATTGCACGCGTCCTGCTGAACGACTACCCGGAAGTTTACGCCATAGAATCGGTGATAGCGTAAAGCCCACCAGATAATCCAACGCACGACGCGCTTGCTGCGCATTGACGAGATCCATATCGATCTCGCGTGGCTCCGTAATCGCTTTGGTCACAGCTGATTTGGTAATCGCATTAAAAGCGATACGCTTAACCGGTGTGTCTTTTTTAATCGCTTTCTTCGCAAGTAAAGCTTCAAGCACGTGCCAGCTAATAGCCTCTCCTTCACGATCCGGATCGGTCGCGAGATAGAGGGTGTCGATGCCTTTAGCGGCTTTGGTCAGCGCGGCAATTTTCTTTTTCGAATCCGCATCAATCTCGTAAGTCATGGCGAAATCATTGGCCACGTCAACCGAACCATCTTTACTCGGCAAGTCACGCACATGGCCGTAAGAGGCTAAAACCGTATAATCTTTACCTAAATATTTTTCGATCGTTTTCGCTTTAGCGGGGGACTCAACAACGACTAGATGGTTACTCACAATAGATTTTCCTCAACTGATTCTTCACTCATATTTAATGCGACGGTGCCGTTTAAACCACGGGTAAGTCGCCCTGCGAGCTCTAGCTCTAATAGCACTTGCTGCAAAACCGCAAGCGGAATTTGCGATTGCCTTACTAATTCATCCACTTCAACCGCGACGGGAGAGAGCAATGAAAGGATCTGTGCACGGGCATTTTCAATGTCACTTTCGAGCGATTGCGGTGTTTTTTGGAAATCGAAGGCAGGCTGATTCTCTTCGGCCAACTGCAGCGGGCGCTGCATTACTTCTAAAATATCATCAACCGATTGAATGAGGGCCGCGCCGTCTTTAATCAACTTGTTTGCGCCGGCACTACGTGGATCCATCGGCGAACCGGGAATCGCCATCACTTCACGATTTTGCTCTAACGCATAGCGCGCCGTGATGAGCGAGCCGGATTTCGGCGCCGCTTCAACCACTAACAAGCCTGCGCACATGCCGGCAATAATGCGATTACGTGCCGGAAAGTTTTTCGCTTGCGGGCTAGCACCGAACATCTGCTCGCTAATAATCGCGCCCTGCTCCGCTAGCGCATCAAATAGCATCTTATTTTCCGGCGGATAGACATTATCAATGCCGCCTGCAATCACACCCACTGTGCCGCTCGCAAGCGATCCCTGATGCGCATTGGAATCAATCCCACGCGCGAGACCAGATACGACCGTAAGCCCGCGCTCACCGCATTCACGTGCCAGTTTTTTGGTGAGGTTACAGCCTGCCGCCGAGGCATTGCGCGAACCGACCACGCCGACGCATTTACCGCCATCATGCCACAAGCTAGCAGCCCCGCGCATCACAAGCACTGGAGGTGCCGCATGAATTTGTTCGAGTCGTTTCGGATAATCATCTTCACCATAGCGAATAAAGCGTGCGCCAAATTTTTCCGTCAGCGCCATTTCTTTTTCAATCTTGGCACGTGGTGCAATCGCGATCGAACGCTTCATGCCGCCCCTTTTCGCCATATCAGGTAACGCTCTTAACGCCGAAGCCGGCGAGCCAAACCGCTCTATCAATTTAAAGAAAGTCACCGGCCCCACATTCTCACTGCGAATGAGCTGCAGGCAATCAATCAGCGGAAATTCAGCCAGTGAATTCATGCTTATTTACTACCAAAGGGTTTTTCTTCCCCTTTACGCAAACGAGCAAAATTTTCGCGATGGCGCCATGCCACCAATAAACTCGCTACAAGTAAGAAAATCGCACCAATCGCGTCCGCAAACACAAACATCCAGCCAGGAATAAAGCTAATAGTTATCAACGCTGCGAGCGACGAAATACGCTTAACCGCAAACATTAATAGCCAAATACTGCCAGCGATGAAAAAGACAATCGGGCTTAATCCCAACAGCATACCAAAATAACAAGCGACACCCTTGCCGCCTTTAAGTTTCAACCATACGGGATACATATGTCCAATCAGCGCGCCAAAGCCTGCAGCAAAGGCCGCAATAGAGGGATAGAACTCATTCAAACTCGGCTCAACGCGCATGGCTAAAAATTGCATCGCGATAAACACCGCTAACCACGCTTTCGCCGCATCCATCAGCAAGGTCGCGATAGCCAGTCCCTTTTTCCCGCTACGCAGCACATTGGTCGCACCAATATTGCCGGAACCGGTTTTGCGAATATCCTCGCCCGTCGTCATTTTGGTGAGGATCAAACCGAAAGGGATGGATCCGAGTAGATAGCCGATAATGGCAAAAATAATCACTTCAAGCGGGTTCATAATGTCTCCAGATAGGATTGCAGAATAGCGCCAGCGGCGAGTTTGTCTACCTTGCCTGCGCGTTGTGCGCCTCGTAGGCCCCCTTCGAGCATTTGCTCATGGGCAATATCGCTACTTAAGCGCTCATCCCATAGTAGCATGGGTATATCCACATACGCCTCCAAGCTCCGCACAAATTGGCGGACAGACTGGCAGCGCGGCCCTTCCGTTCCATCCATATTGAGCGGATAGCCAACGATGAACCCAGCCACACGATGCTCGCTCACCATCTTCGCAAGCGTCTGCGCATTGACGGCAAATTTCGGATGAGCCAGCGTCTCTAGCGGGTTCACATACTCGCGTGAAATATCGCTAATCGCCAAGCCAATTCGCTTTTTACCGTGATCGATAGAAAGCAATCTTCCCTCGGCAATGGTTTTTTCTTTAAATTCTTGTGCGTTAAGCGGTTGCATGTGGAGTCTAATGCATTAAAAACAGTGCCTATACCAGCAAAATTGCAAGGACGCTCATGACTATTACGACCAAAGAGGCATTCAAAATCGCAAATCTCGCGCGCATTCGCCTAAGCGACGCCGAAGCAGAACATTATACTGGCGAGATCAATAATATTCTCGGCTGGATTGAGCAGTTGCAAGAAGTAAACACCGAGGGTGTCGTGCAAATGACCTCCGTGTGCGAGATGGACCTGCCTATGCGGAAAGACGAAGTCACTGACGGTGGCTATCAAGATGAAATTTTAAAGAACGCTCCAGCCAATGACTATGGCTGTTTCGTCGTGCCGAAAGTAGTGGAATAGACTATGACTGATTTGACAAACCTTGGCGTTGCCGAACTTCGCGACGGCCTTAAAAATAAAGACTTCACCGCGACTGAACTCGCCCACGCGACGCAGGAGAAGATCCATAAAAGCAACGATAAGCTCAATGCTTTTGTCACCATCACCGATGAGCAAGCGTTTCAAGGTGCCAAAAAGGCCGATGACCGCATTGCCGCAGGGGATGCAACCGATATGACCGGCGTACCCGTTGGTATCAAAGATTTATTCTGTACCAAAGGTGTATTAACCACTGGTGGCTCACATATTCTAGACGGTTTCACGCCGGAATATGAATCAAAAATCACGCAAAAACTATGGGATGCTGGCGCGGTTATGCCCGGCAAAACCAATCTCGATGAATTCGCCATGGGCTCGGCCAATATCACCAGCTATTACGGCAATGTCATCAACCCGTGGAACGCCGGCGACGGCAAAGACCGCGTACCCGGCGGCTCATCAGGCGGCTCCGCTGCGGCAGTTGCGGCAGGCTTAGTGCCTGCAGCGCTCGGCACCGACACAGGCGGCTCCATCCGCCAACCTGCCAGCTTCTGCGGTATTGTTGGCGTGAAACCTACCTATGGCCGATGCTCACGTTGGGGCACGATTGCCTTCGCAAGCTCGCTTGATCAAGCCGGCGTGTTCGCTCGTTCAGTCGAAGATGCAGCGATCGTTCAGCAAACCATTAGCGGCTACGATAAGATGGATTCAACCTCCGCTAATCGTCTGGTGGAAGATTTCGCCAGCCATCTTGGCAAAGACATTAAAGGCATGAAGATCGGTATTCCGAAAGAATATCGTATGGATGGCATGCCATCTGAGATCGAAGCACTCTGGCAACAAGGCGCTAAATGGCTGCAAGAGCAAGGCGCGGAGATTATTGATATCTCGCTTCCACACACAAAATACGCTCTGCCGACTTACTATGTGATTGCACCAGCAGAGTGCTCCTCCAACCTCTCACGCTACGATGGCGTGCGTTACGGCTTACGCGTGATGGATAAAGGCGACAACCTTGATGCCATGTACGAAAAGACCCGTGCAGCAGGTTTCGGCGATGAAGTCAAACGTCGGATCATGATTGGAACTTACGTGCTTTCCGCTGGCTATTACGATGCTTATTACAAAAAAGCGCAACGTGTTCGCACCCTCATCGCTCAAGATTTTGCTAAAGCTTACGAAAAAGTGGATGCCATCCTTACACCAACAGCACCGTCTTCCGCATTTGCCATTGGTGAAAAACAAGATGACCCTATCGCTATGTATTTAAACGATATTTTTACGGTTCCCGCTTCACTTGCGGGCTTACCGGGCATGTCAATTCCTGCTGGACTCGATAGCCAAGGCCTACCCCTCGGCCTTCAAGTCCTCGCCCCAGCATTCGACGAAATGACCATGTTCAAAGTCGCCAGCGCACTGGAGCAAGCAGCTCAGTTTAACGCAAAACCGGCAAAAGTTGCAGCTTAAGAAAACCTGAGGCCGCCCCATTACCCGCTTGGAGTTTATCCCGTACTTGTGACGGGGCAGGCTGCCGAGAGCCTGAAGATGACGAATTTACTTCTTCGCTTCAATCACGTCCGGCGCGTTGAAGGTAATAGTGCCAGCTTTGATATCTACTTCTGGGAAATTCTCATCGATGAAACTGTACATTTCTTCGGTACCGTTATTGAACTTCAGTTCAACCACATCGCCCGCGCCGTAATTGGCGACTTGGATGACTTTCCCGACCACACGGCCATCGGCGATTTTAACATCTAAACCGAGCATATCTTCCATGTAAAACTCATCGACAGGGGGCTCTGGAAGGACTTCGCGCGTAACGTATAGCTTTTTGCCTTTTAGCAATTCTGCATCATTGCGGTCGTTAACACCTGCCATCGTCGCAAGCAATGCTCCACCCGCTACACCATTCGCTTTCAGCTCAGCAGCATCACCCTTTTCAAAGGAGAGGTCGGTAAAATCAAAAATCGTGTTTGGAACCTCAGTAAAGCTTTTAACTTTAAAACCACCACGTATGCCGTGAGCAGACGCAATAATGCCTACACATACACGTTTCGAATCAGACATAGATTAAAAGCAGCAGCTTATTCAGCAGCTAGCTTTTCTTCTTCTGCAGGTGCTGCTTCTTCAGCCGGTGCTGCGGCAGCTTCAGCTGCTACATTCTTTGCTTCTTCCGCTGCTTCTGCTTCTAGCTTCGCACGATCTTCTGCACGCGTTTGCTTACCTGGAGTTTTCACGTCTTTCTTCGGCTTAATAGCGAAGTCAGTTACGGGCTCCATTGCGCCAGCGGCAACGAGGATTTTTTCCATACGTTCTGTTGGGCGAGCACCTTTGCTCATCCATGTTTTCACCTTTTCAAGGTCAATCACCAAACGCGCTTCGTTCTCTTTAGGAAGCAATGGGTTAAACGTACCCAATTTCTCGATGAATTTACCATCACGCGGAGAGCGCACATCAGCGACTACGATACGGTAGAAAGGACGTTTTTTGGTGCCACCACGGGCTAGACGAATTTTAACAGACATAATTACCTAAAGTGTTTTATAGATTTCAAGACGGTGCAAATAGCACTCTTAGCCAGAGAAATAAAGCCTTTTATTGCGATATTGATGCAAAAATATCGGCGGCCGCTTGTGCAGGCTCCGCATTTTGCGCGATTGGGCGGCCAATAACGAGATAATTTGACCCCTCATCCACCGCATCTTTAGGCGTCATAATGCGCTTCTGGTCGCCCTTAGCGCTTCCTGATGGACGAATCCCCGGCGTTACGAGTGTAAAATCGGAACCGATACGTGCGCGAAGGGCAGAAATTTCGCGCGGACTACAAACAATCCCGTCCAAACCGCTATCTTTTGCCAAGTCAGCAAGATCTAGCACTTGCTGTTCAACCGGTTTATCCACCCCTACCCTGCCTAAATCGGCTTGATCCATACTGGTCAGCACCGTGACCCCAACGATCTTCGGCGAGTTAGGCAAGCTCAATGCCGCTTCTTTTGCCGCACGCATCATATCGCCGCCCCCACAGGCATGAACGGTCATCATGAAGCAATTAATACCCGCTGTCGCACGAATAGCACCGGCTACCGTATTGGGAATATCATGGAATTTCAGGTCCAAAAACACCGGCATATCACCCGCAACGTAATTAACGCCTTGCGCACCATTGGCGACGAAAAACTCTAAGCCCAGTTTAATGCCGCCCACATGCGGTGCGACAGACCGCGCTAAGCCGCGTGCTTTCTCTAAATCGACCGTATCAATGGCCACTAAAATTGGATTGTGCATCGTTCTCTTTCACCCTGTGTTGGAGTGTTTTCTCTTAAATCAGGTTATGACAGGCAATAAAAGCCGCCGCAACCCTTAATTTCTCACGCTTTATTAAGGGTTTCGTCATCAAACCGTAACCCGATTTTCGTATAATGTAACAGTATGAATGTATCTACGACACAAAATCCGAGCTGGAAACAGCGTATGGAGCAGGGCCAAAACAAGCCACGCCCGATGGATTTACGTGTGTCTGATGCCTCCAAAGTGCAGGCTCGCCCTGTCTCGCTAGGCCGCGCAATCACCAAATCACTCGAATACATGCGCGACCACCCGGTCGACTTCGTCATCTCTGTCGGAACCTTTATCGCCGCGAAGGCACTCGTGACCATGGCATTCCCTGTTTTAGCCGGAATTGCTGCCGCGATGCTCACCGCAGGAATACTCGGCGTCGGACGTAGCCTTAATCAAGAAACCCGAGCGCGCACCCGCCGTGTCGATCAGCTCTATAAGCGCACCGATAACCCAACCCCTGAAGATCTAGCGAAAGCCAAACATATTGATATGGCCGGCGTCATCGAAACGGGCTTCAAACGCGCGGCACTTACCGGTATTATCGGGAGCGTGACCGGCATATTCTTAACCTCGCTGTTTGAGAATGTCAGCTTTGGTGGCAGCCACAATTACAGCGACCATGCTTACGGCACTCATACCTTCAATGTACCTGGAGATGTAGAATATCAGAAATTCCTAGAGGACCTCGCAGATGACGAATCAAGAGCTTCAGGCTTGTATCAAGCCGAGAATAGCAAACACTTTGTCGGCAAGTATCAATTTGGTGAACCGGCAATGGTGGAGACAGGCTATTACAGTTGGACGGATGAAAGCGGCACCCCAGTTGATAAAACAAACTGGCGATACACAAAGGGAATGGAATGGACCAAAGTCAATAGCTGGGAAGGTATGTGGACAGAGAAAGCACAGGCACTTGGCATTAACAGCACCGAAGATTTTAAAAACAATCCCGCCGTTCAAGAACAAGCAGTGCGGGAATTAATGCAATCTAATTGGGAAGATATTATCTATTATGAACTCGATGATTATATAGGTCAAACCTTTGAAGATCGGCATGGCAATAGTTTCAAAGTCACCCCAGGTGGCCTCCTTCGTGGCGCCCATCTAGGTGGCGTAGGCGGAGTCAAAACCTTCCTAGAACATGGTGGCATTGGTGATTGGGATGCAAGCGATGGCAGAACGCGTGTTTCTGACTATATGTTCGCTGGCGAGAAGTTTAATGTTCCATTTGAAGCTGGCACCAAAACACAAATTCCTTACCACCCGCCTCACTCGGCGGATTGCCTGAGCGGCATTTCACATACATGGCCGGTTGATCCGAACGTCACCGTTACCACGGGTAGCGAATATGGCATGCGAATGCACCCTGTCCACCATGTCATGAAACTTCATACTGGATTGGACATTCGTGCCGCTGCTGGCACCGATGTACTCGCATCCGCTGATGGCGTGGTTCATCAGGTGAATCGTGGCTGGAATGGCGGCTGGGGCAATCAAATTGTTCTCCAGCATGCAGATGGTAATTTCAGTCTGTATAATCACCTATCAAATATTCAAGTGTTTGAAGGCAGTAAAGTAATAATGGGGCAAGATATTGGCGGCGTGGGCACAACAGGCGTTTCCACCGGAAACCACCTCCATTATGAACTGCGCGCGGATTCTGATGGCAATGGTAAATATAGCGGTTCGCTGGTTGATAAATCTTATGATCCTAAAGCGTGTATTACCGATGAAAGTGGCAAAGGTCGTGTCCTCGTGAACACCTATATCGCAAGCAATGCCCCCTCAAGATAGGTTTTGGATTGATTAAACACACAAGATCGGCTCTATTTTACTTATGATAAATCCTCCTCCCCCCACTTTAACCGGCCATGAAGAAGCGGTGATTTTATTCACTGCCGAAACCAATGATGGACGCCCGTTTCACGCCTATATTAAACTCACCTTGCTGAAGCTTGCGGAGTTTCAGGAGGCGCAACAAAAAAGCGCGCCGATTGATTTAAACCGCCTAGGTAACGTGCTGGAAACCGGCTGGGGGCATGAACCCTCGCCAGAAACTCACGCAAAGATCGTTGCCGAACATGGCGAGGTTATCAACCCTAACTAGGGCTTCAAGCGCATCCACATTTGATACATACCAGCAAACATGTTGAAATCTTTCTTCTCCAACTGGTGCCAGTTATTTAAATGCGTTTGCTTGCGATCATGCGGATAATGTTGCGCATACAGCTTCTCTCTCGCATTATTATCATGCTCGAACCCAAGAAACTCAAAGCCTAACTCATCCAAGATCTCTTCAAGCTTCGGAATCGTGTAGCGATGCTCTTGCACATGGAAAATCAAGTCGCGGCAATCGGACATGGAATAAAAATCAGACCGGCGTACGAGTGCATTCCACTGCGCAACACCTGGCGATAACATAATATCGCGGCGACATTGCCGGATACCTTGCGGAGTGCTCTCATAACCATTCTGTGCAATCCACTCGCGCGCCTGCACCACGAACTGACGTGCTGGGTCACTATAGAGCGCGATTTTCATCACCCCTTCCGGCTTGAGGAGTGACTTCAACACCTTCCAACCGGCAATCGGATCTTCCATATGGTGCAGCACGCCGGCCGATTCGATAATATCAAATGTCTGGTTCAGACTGTCGAGCGACAAGATATCAGCCTGCTTGAGTTCTACTTTATCCGCGAAACCATATTCTTCGATTTTGCTTTTCGCATAGCCCAGGCTGGCGGCACTTAAATCCACCCCCAGCACTTGAGAGTCCTTGTAGCGCGAGGCGACTTGCACGGCATGCTGTCCTGTACCGCAACCCGCGATAAGCACCTGCGGCGGATTCGTAATCCCTGCAAATACGGCAGAAGGCTGCAGAGGCATCACCCGCTGCAATTCGTCCGCTACCGGGCGCGCTTTGGGCAATTGAATCTTTTCCCAACGCGGATAGGGATTCTCTTCATATTGCGCTTTTACCTTTTGCGAGACTTCATCCGTAATCGCGTCGGACGGCGAGATAGAGGCAGCCAATTCTCGCTCACGCATCAGCTGATCTTGTCGGTCCACCGGCGAATAGCACGCTGCGAGCAAAAACTGCCATTCATTTTTCAAATCGAGAGTCTCAAGTTTGACCGTTTCCTCATCGCTTTGCCAGAACACATATTCATTGCGGAAACAAAGCCGTGCTAGCACTTTTAAAAACGGCTTCCATTGCTCTTGTTGCTCTTCGTCCAACTCAGCCAATAGCAGCGCATTACGCACTCGCACCAGCCAATGCTCTAAGGGAGGGCTGGCAATAATATGGCTCTCTAGCAAATTAAAGAGCAGCTCATGTTTAACCGGATGATTTAGAATTTCTGCCTCTGGCAGCTTTGTCCAATCTCGGATTTTCTTATCCAAAACAAGGAAGAACATTCCGATATTAAGGAACACGATAGCAATCTGGGAAGGCTCAGTGAGCCGCTTATTAAGCAATTGCAGAATATGCGCAGGGGCAGCACTAAGCTTCACCCGCTGCAACACATCCATATAATTCACCCAGAACGCATCTTCAGATGGCTCCATCGTGATCGCACGCGTCAAAAGTTCATAAGAGCGATTAGGCTCCGTCGCCATCAACCTGACCGCTAGCTGATTGCATCCCGCTGCCGTCGAAAGCATCGCTTTCTCTTGCTGCTTTTGCGCTTTTTCTTGCGCGCGTTTTTCTGCTCTATTCATAGAGCCATACTAAACACGTAAAACAGAAATCTCAATCAAAGGTCGCTTGCCTAGCTCCGCTTTCACAATTTTACGCACAGCAGTACGCACACGCTGTTCTAACGGTTTGCTGGCTTTGCGATCTTCTAATGTATTATCGATCGCCGCCGCCATTTCTTCCAAAATATCCGCATCGTCCCGCGCATCTAAACAGCCCGGCGCAATAATGCCCGGCTTTTCGATTAGGCGGTTATCTTCCATCGCCAATGCAATAAAGATAATCCCCTCATCACGAATACGACGGCGTTGACCGAAGATCTTACTATCCGTTGGCGTAAGCACTTTGCCATCAACCGCGATGTAACCGCTATCCACCGTACCGACTTGCTTGGCTTCTCCTTCTTTCAGAAGGATCACCGCGCCGTTGCTGGCCTTGACTGTTTCTTTCACGCCTAAGCTTGTCGCAAGCGTCATATGCTCACGCAAATGACGCGCTTCGCCGTGTACCGGCACCGAGATTGCCGGCTGTACCATTTTGTACATTTCCGTCAGCTCCTCGCGGGCTGGATGGCCTGATACGTGAATATCATGTTTATGCGCCGTGATAATCTCAACATTCATTTCCACCAGCTGATTTTGCATATAGGCGATGCGTGATTCATTACCTGGAATATCTTTCGAGGAGAAAATCACCGTATCTTTCGCGGCCAAACGAATCTTTGGATGATCGCTGCAGGCCATGCGGCTAAGCGCTGCACGCGGCTCGCCCTGACAACCCGTTGCGATAATCATACACTCACCACGCGGAACAGACATCGCATTATCCGCATCTAACAAAGGCGGGCAATCTTTCAAATAGCCAGAATCTTTCGCCGCACCAACGATGCGTCCAAAACTGCGGCCTGCCATAAAGATTTTACGACCCGCCGCTTCACCGGCTTTAATGATCGATTCCAACCGTGCGAGGTTAGAAGCAAAAGTCGATACCACGACACGATTCTCACAAGCCGCAATCTTCTTGAATAGCTCTTCTTTCACGCCCGCTTCAGAACCACTGGTGCCTTCAACAAATACATTGGTCGAATCGCAGACCATCGCCATCACGCCAGCATCACCAAATTTGGTAAGCGTCGCTTTATCGGTCACAGCGCCCACGACAGGTTCAGGGTCAAGCTTCCAATCGCCCGTGTGCATCACCACACCCGCATCAGTCGTAATCGCAATCGCCTGCATTTCAGGGATCGAGTGCGTCAGATCAATCATGTCGAGCTTGAACGGGCCGAGCTCTAGATGACTGCCCTGCTCTACTTCACGAATATCCATGCCTTCAATGCCTTCACCCTTTAGTTTGGCTTTGAGCACGTTGGCGGTAAAGGCCGTCGCATAGATCGGGCAATTGACCACATCATAAAGATACGGCACCGCGCCTAGGTGATCCTCATGCGCATGGGTCAGCACGAGGCCGACTAGATCATCGCCAATCACATCTTCAATAAAGCGAGTATCGGGCACAATCACATCCGCGCCCGGAAGATAGTCATTGGTAAAACCAATACCCATATCGATCATCAACCACTTGCCTTTATGGCGGTAGAGATTCAGGTTCATCCCAATTTCATTCGACCCACCAAGTGGCACAAAAATTATCTCATTTTCATAAGGTTTAAAATTAAAACTCATATTTTTTTTCCGTCATTACTTTCTGGTTATTTTCTTTGGTTAGAACGCTGTTTTTACTCAGCAAGTTTCTTAGCGACCCAATGCAGGCCGCGCATGGTTAAATCGGTATCTAGCGCATCAATCACATCGCAATTCTTGGCAAAGAGCGGGGCGAGGCCACCTGTTGCTATGACTTTTGGTTGATCGGCTAACTCTGCTCGTATCTCTTTAACGATACGCTCGATCAGTCCCAAATAGCCAAAATAAATGCCCGACTGCATCGCAGTTTCGGTGCTGGTGCCAATCGCTTTAACCGGATGTTTAATATCGACCGAGGGTAGCTTCGCCGCCGCACGATGCAGCGCTTCCAATGAGAGGTTCACGCCCGGCGCAATCACACCACCGATATAAGCGCCATTTGCATCGGCCACATCAAAAGTCGTCGCCGTTCCAAAATCCAACACGATCACCGGCATGCCATATTGCTGGGTTGCCGCATAAGCATTCACGAGGCGATCGGCGCCGACCTCTTTCGGGTTATCGAGTTTGACTTCGACTCCCACTTTGCTCATCAGCTTAGCCGTAATCAATATCGGCTCTTTGCCAAACAACTCTTCAAGCGCAGACAAAATCGCAAAACGACAGCTCGGCACCACACACGCGACGATCGAGCTTTTAACCGTCGAAACCTCAACACCTAAACGTTTCAGAAAGTTCTCCAACCAAAGCGTAAACTCATCCGAAGTGCGCAAGCGGTTCGTCGATAAACGCCATTGGCCCACGCACTCATCGCCCTTATAAAGCGCGAAGCCCGTATTCGTATTTCCAATATCAACCGCGAGTATCATCTCTAACTCAACAAAACCTCTCCAGCGCTTAAGCTGATTTCCTTAGCGCCTTTGGGTTTTAATAGCAGATTTCCCGTTTCATCTAAACCGACAAACTTGCCGCTATAGAATTGCTCTCCAACCAGCACTTCCACTTGCTGGCCTTTATGCAGAGAATGGTTCATCCAATATTTGCGTATCGGCTCAAATCCATGATCCTGCCATAGCTGATACCATTCGATAAAGTGATGGATAAAACGTGACAGTACAATTTTGGCGGAAATCAGGTCAACACCCGCATGCTTTAAGCAGGTTGCCGGCAGGTCCATCCCTGCTGGAGCATTCTCAATATTCATGCCCAAGCCCACCACGGCCCAACGCTTAAGCTCACCCGTTTCTTCATCAATCGTCTCAAAAGATTCCAACAATAGGCCGGCCAGCTTTTCACCCTCCAGAAGTAAGTCATTCGGCCATTTCAGCTTCAAATCAGAGTCTGGCAAGAGCGGCGCGACACTCGCATGTGCCGCAGCCGCGGCGACAAATGAAAGCTGCGGAAATTGTCCAAATTCGCAATCCGGCGAAAGCAAGGCGGAGACAAAAAGATTGCCTTTTTGCGAGATCCAATCGCGGCCCCTACGCCCGCGTCCGCCACTTTGTGCATGGGTCCAAATGAAGGCACCATGTGCGCCGCCACCTTCAGCCAATCGACGTGCTTCTTCATTAGTGCTATCCAACTGCTGATAGGTCAATAGATGATAATCGTCGATTAAGGGCGCGCGGCGTTTGCTTTCAGCTGAGCCTTCTAGAGCCACAATGCACCTGCCGCTGCGTGAGCCGCTTCAATCAAAGGTGCAGGTATCACAATGTAAAGCAGCGTTACCGCAGCACAGGCACATAACACGAGCTTCAAACTCCCTGTCATCTCCGCATCGAAACCATCACGTTCCGCATCAAAATACATCACCTTCACCACACGTAGGTAATAGTAAGCACCAATCACGCTCGTCAACACACCGATGATAGCGAGACCTATCAAGCCTGCATTAAGTGCGGCGAGGAACACATAAAACTTACCGAAGAAACCCGCAAGCGGCGGAATCCCCGCGAGCGAGAACATAAACGCCGCCATCAGAAGCGCAAAGTAGGGATGCTTCTGTGCAATGCCACCGAGCTCATCAATCGACTCAACCGCTTTGCCATCGCGCTGCATCAACAAAACGCAACCAAAGGCACCAATACTCATAAAGATATAAAGCGCGAGATAAATTAACACGGCTTGCAAACCTTCTTGCGTGCCAGCAGCAATCGCCACCAATACATAGCCGACATGGCCAATCGAACTAAAGGCAAGCATACGCTTAATATTGGTTTGCACCATCGCCCCTAAAGCACCGATAATCATCGAAGCGACGGAGACGAAAATAATAATCTGCTGCCATTGCATGATCCAATCACCCAGCGGCTCCAGTAACAAACGAACCAGCACTAAAACCGCTGCTACTTTCGGCACGGTTGAGAGGAAGGCCGTCACCGGAGTCGGCGCACCTTGATACACATCCGGCGCCCACATATGGAAGGGCACTGCCGAAATCTTAAAGCAGAAACCTACCAGCAAGAAAATCATGCCCAGTAAGATTCCAAATTGCTGCACAGAGAGCTGTGCGAAACTTCCCGAACTACCTAGAAACTCTCCCATCGCCATAAAGTTGGTCGTTCCCGTAAAGCCATAAAGGTAAGAGATACCAAACAAAATCAAACCGGATGCGAGTGAGCCCAGCACGAAATATTTCATCCCCGCTTCCGTCGCCATGCGATCATCACGATGATAGGCCGTTAGCACATAAAGCGAGAGGCTCATGAGCTCTAGCCCAAGATAGAGCGAGAGCATATCTGCCGACGACACCATCAGGCACATGCCGAGACTTGCCAGCATCATGAGCAGCGGAAACTCAAAGCGATCGCCTTGGTCAATGCCACGCTTCCAATAAGAAGCAAGAACCATCGCCAGCAAGGTCGATAGCAGGATCAGAACTTTAGCAAATTGCGTAAAGCCATCCACCTGCACCAACCCATTCATCAAAAACTCGGGCGCACCAGACGGCAAATTAATCGCAAAATAAAGCGCGCACACGACACCGATAGGCGCTGCTGCCTGCACAAATTGACGACCACTCGCACCACCATAAAGGCCAGCAAGCATCAAAAGAATCGTCGCCGCAAAGAGTGTTAATTCGGGCATCAGGAAGAGTAAATCAATCCATGAAAACATTACTGAACTCCCCCTTCAATGGTGATTTGAGTCAAAAGATTATTAACCGGCGCATGTAGCAATTCCAATAAGGGGTCAGGATAAACCCCTAACCAGATAACCGCCACACCTAACACGCTAAACATAACAGTTTCGCGTGCTTCTAGATCTTTCAGTTTCTTCAATTCATTACGAACCAAGTCACCAAATGCAACACGGCGGTAAAGCATGAGCGCATAAGCCGCACCCAGCACCAAGCCCGTCGCCAAACCGAACGCTAACCAGCTACTCGCCTGATAGGCACCAATCAGCACGAGGAACTCACCCGTAAAGCCAGAGGTCGCGGGCAAGCCAACTGAAGCCATCGTGAAGAAGAGGAAAAAGAACGCATACCACGGCATAACCTTCGCCACTCCACCATAACGCGCAATCTCACGCGTATGCACACGATCATACACCACACCCACGCAGATAAAGAGCGCGCCTGAGATCAGACCATGCGAGATCATCTGCACCATCGCACCTTCAATCCCTTGCTGGTTGAAAGCAAATAAACCTGCCGTCACAAAGCCCATATGCGCGACCGAAGAATAAGCAATTAGCTTTTTCATATCTTCCTGCACGAGTGCCACAAGCGAGGTATAAATTACGGCGATAATACTCAAACTCCATATGAATGGCGTAAAGTAATGCGAGGCCTCTGGCAGCATTGGCAGGCTAAAACGAATAAAGCCATAGCCGCCCATTTTCAGCAAGATACCCGCCAGAATAACCGAACCCGCCGTAGGCGCTTGTACATGCGCATCGGGTAGCCACGTATGGAAAGGGAACATCGGCACCTTCACCGCAAAACTTGCAAACATGGCGAGCCATAAAATATTCTGCACATGACTGGCCGAACTCGGCGAGAGCTCCATCAGCTCCGGAATGCTGGTCGTGCCATGTGTATAATACAGCCAAAGAATAGCGAGCAAGAATAGTACCGAGCCAAGCAACGTATAGAGGAAGAATTTGTAAGCCGCATAAACCCGGTTATTGCCGCCCCAAACACCGATAATTAGGAACATCGGAATGAGCATACCCTCAAAAAATACGTAGAATAACAACGCATCTAGCGAACAAAATACACCAATGATGAAGCTCTCCAGAACAAGGAACGAGAGCATAAATTCACGTACACGCGTCTTCACCCCTTTCCAGCTAGAAAGGATACAAATCGGCATCAAGAAAGTCGTCAATAGAAGCAGTGACAGTGAAATACCATCCACCCCTAAATGATAGCTAATACCCTCAGCCACCCACTCATGTTTCTCAACATATTGGAAACCTGCTTGCGAAACATCAAAGCCCGGAAGCACCAGAACGACTGAGGCGATAAAGGTAATCACGGTGACGAATAGTGCCGTTAATTTGGCATTACGCGCCGCTTGCTCACCTTCGGATTCGCGCACGAATAGGAAGATCGCAGCAGCACCAATGAGGGGCAATGCTAGAAGTAGAGATAACACAGGTAATGTACTCATGATGCACCTCCTCGCACTAAATACCACGTTACAAGCAGCACCAATCCAGCCAACATCATAAAGGCATAATGATAGAGATAGCCTGTCTGCGTTTTACCGACTTTAACGGCGAAATAGTGCGAGACCGCAGCGAAGCCATTTGGCCCTAAACCATCAATCACTTTAGTATCCCAGAACTTGCTGAAATGGCGCCCCATCGCAATCGCTCCACGAATGAAAATCGCACGGTAAAGCTCGTCAAAATACCATTTATTAAGCAAGAACGTATAAATCGGTTGGAAACGTTTCGCAAAAGCAGCCGGTAGTTTCGGACATTTAATATAGAACACCCAAGCCAGGAAAATACCCGACAACGCCACAATCAGTGGAACCATTGGCACCCATTTAGGAATATCATGAATGTGATGCAATACGTTATTTTCTTCGGCTACAAAGATCGCTCCACGCCAGAAGGCGCCATCGCCATCGACCATACCAAGCGTGTGGTACCCAATCGCACCCGCAAACACCGCACCAAGCGCCAATAGCGCCAATGGCACCAGCATAACTTTCGGAGATTCATGTGCCGCTTTTAGCGCTTTCTTTTCCATACGCGGCTGCCCGTGGAAGGTCATAAACAATAAACGCCAACTATAGAACGCCGTAAGGAAAGCCGCAGCGACACCCATATAGAAGGCAAAAGCACCATGCGTGCTATGCGCCGCATAAGCTGCCTCGATAATCATATCTTTAGAGTAATAGCCTGAGAAGGGAGGAATCCCTGCAAGCGCCAATGAACCAATCCACATCAGCGCACAGGTGATAGGAACTTTTTTCGCGAGCCCTCCCATTTTGCGCATATCTTGCTCATGGTGAAGCGCGTGAATCACCGAGCCTGCACCAAGGAATAATAGCGCCTTAAAGAAACCGTGAGTCAGCAAGTGGAACATCCCCGCTGCATAAGCGGACACCCCACAGGCAAAGAACATATAGCCCAATTGTGAACAGGTCGAATAAGCGATCACCCGCTTAATATCATTTTGCACCAAGCCAACCGTTGCCGCGAAAATCGCCGTCGCCGCACCCACATAAGTCACCAACTGCAACGCTACGGGCGAAAGTTCAAAGAGAGGCGACATACGCGCGACTAAAAATATACCTGCCGTTACCATCGTCGCCGCATGAATGAGGGCCGAAACCGGAGTCGGACCTTCCATCGCATCGGGCAACCATGTGTGCAAACCAAGCTGCGCAGACTTACCCATCGCGCCGATAAAGAGCAGAATACAAATCACCGTCATCGCGTGATATTCACTGCCCAAGAACATGATCGTCGCATCCGCTTGGCTCGAAGCAAGAGCGAAAATTTCATCAAAACGTACCGTATCGAACATCATGTAAATCGCGAAAATCCCGAGCGCAAAGCCGAAATCCCCCACACGGTTGACGATAAAGGCTTTCATCGCTGCCGCATTGGCCGACTCTTTGTGATACCAAAAACCAATCAGCAAGTAAGAGCACAGCCCTACCCCTTCCCAACCAAGGAAGAGTTGAACCAAGTTATCCGCCGTCACCAGCATTAACATGAAGAAGGTAAAGAGCGACAAATACGCCATAAAGCGCGGCTTACAAGGTTCTTCGCTCATATAACCAATCGAGTAAACATGCACGAGAGCCGATACGCTCGTCACCAACAGCATCATCGCTGATGAAAGCATATCCACGCGCAATGCCCAGCGCACATCGAAGCTACCTGATGTAATCCAGCTACCAATATCGAGGGTGAAAGTCTCTGCACCCATCGATAATTTAATGAACAAAATCCACGCAAAAAGCGCCGCCCCTGCCACACAAGTACTGGTGAAAATTTGCGACGTATTATGCGCGATACGGTTCCATGTAAAACCTACAACGACCGCCGCAATGAGCGGAAGGAATACAACCAATTGAGCTAGCTCATTCATTTGGCAGCCTCCTCTTGTGTCAACTGACCAATTTCTTCTACCGCAATTGAGCCTGCATTACGGAAGAATACCACGAGAATTGCAAGGCCGATAGCCGCTTCCGCCGCCGCTACGGTTAGAATAAAGACGGTAAATACTTGCCCCACTAAATCTTGCAAAGCAACCGAGAACACCACCATATTAATGTTAACAGCCAATAGCATCAGCTCAATCGACATAAGCAGCGTAATGATATTTTTACGGTTGAGGAAAATTCCACAAATGCCGATGACAAAAAGTAATGCCGCCACGATAAGGTAGTGAGTCACATCAATCGACTCAAACAAAGACGTATTCATTATGCCGCTCCCTCACCTGGTTTCACATTGACCAGCTTTAGCGCATCGCTACGTTTGCGCGCCAGTTGCTGATTGATATTTTGTTTACGCGAACGTTTTTTACCGCGCAGCGTAAGCACAATAGCACCAATCATCGCTACCAAAAGGATAATGCCCGACACTTGGAATGCGTAGATATAATCCGTGTAGAGAATCCGGCCAATCGCCAACGTATTGCTCACTTCAGACGCATCCGGCGTCGGATGGGTGGCCACCGCTTTGACTAATTCTGTTTGCTGTAATGCGCCAAAAACGAGATAGAGTTCGGCAAATAAAAGCACAGCAACTCCGCCACCAATCGGTAAATATTTTAAGAAGCCTTGTCGCGCTGCTGCCAAATCAACATCGAGCATCATAACCACAAACAGGAACAATACTGCGACTGCACCCACATAAACAATCACCAAGGTCATGGCGATATATTCTGCACCCAGCAGCACGAACAAACCGGCTGCATTAAAGAAGCAGAAGATCAGAAATAATACCGAATGCACGGGATTACGTGATGAAATCACCGCGAAAGCGGAGAGCACCATCACCGTCGATAAAACGTAAAATGTAAGTGTTGCAATTTCCATCATCTATTACCTGTAAGGTGCGTCTGCGACTAAATTAGCTGCAATCGCATCTTCCCAGCGTTCTCCGTTATCGAGTAATTTATCTTTATTATACCAAAGCTCTTCGCGTGTTTCCGTCGCAAATTCAAAGTTCGGACCCTGCACAATAGCATCCACCGGGCAGGCTTCCTGACAGAAACCGCAATAGATACATTTGACCATATCAATATCGTAACGCGTAGTACGACGACTACCATCTTCACGTTCTTCCGCTTCAATCGTGATCGCTTGCGCCGGACAAATCGCCTCGCATAATTTACAAGCGATACAGCGCTCTTCACCATTTTCATAACGGCGCAACGCATGCTCACCTCGAAAACGCGGGCTTAGCGGACCTTTTTCGTAAGGGTAATTGATCGTCACTTTTGGCTTGAAGAAATACTTCAACGTCATAAACAAGCCGGAAAAAATTTCGAGCAATAAAAACGCATTTAAGAAACGGGCTAAGCTCATTACTGGGTCACCTCTTGGATTTGAGTTTCAATCTGAACAGGCGCTGGCTCTGCAACATTTTGCGCTTCATCGCCGTAAACGACATAGGCGCCAGTCAAAGCCACCCATAGTAATGAGAGCGGCAAGAATACCTTCCAACCCAAACGCATCAATTGATCATAACGGTAGCGCGGCAGTGAGGCACGCATCCAAATAAAGGCAAACAGGATGAACGAAATCTTTAACGCAAACCAGATCGGGCCTGAAATAAATTCAAGCGACTCATGCGGCGCAAGATAGCCGCCTAAGAACAGAACCGTCGCAATCGCCGACATCAAAATCATATTCATATATTCGCCGAGGAAAAAGAGAGCGAAGGTCATCGAAGAATATTCAACATTATAACCCGCTACCAGCTCTGCTTCCGCTTCCGGTAAGTCAAAGGGGTGGCGATTCGTTTCCGCTAGGATTGAGATAAAGAACAAAATGAACATCGGGAATAAACCCGTGAATACGAACCATCCATCACGCTGCGCTTCAATAATTTCGGTCAAATTCAGTGAGCCAACCAGCAGTAGCACGCACACAATCACAAAGCCGATAGAGACTTCGTACGAGACCATTTGCGCCGCAGAACGAATGGCGCCGAGGAAGGCGTATTTTGAGTTACTCGCCCAACCTGCCATGATCACGCCGTAAACACCAAGACTCGAGATGGCGAGCAAATACAAGATGCCTACATTGATATCGGCAATCACAAATTCCGCTGAAAATGGTATCACGGCCCAGCCAACCAACGCCAAAACAAAGGTCAACATCGGCGCGAGAATAAAGACAATCGGGCTAGCATGCGTCGGAATGATCGTCTCTTTCATAAAGAGCTTCAAGCCATCAGCAAACGGTTGCAACAAGCCAAACGGCCCCACCACATTTGGCCCTTTACGCAACTGCATCGCCGCAATCACCTTACGCTCTGCATAAGTCAGATACGCCATTAAAATCATCAATGGTACCGCTACGAGCAGAATTTTTCCGATGATAATTAGCAACGGTAAAAAAGGTTCAATCAGGTTAAGGAACTCTTGCAGCATTACGCAGCCTCCCCTTTGCTTTTCTGTGAGGATTTACCGTCAATGAAAACTGCCGTACATTCTGCCATCGTCGCTGATGCACGCGAAATCGCGTCCGTCATATAATAGTTCGTGAAATAGGTTGAAAGCTTATTTCCACCAAATTTAAACGTCTTACGTGGGCGGGTATTAGAAAGAGCCGCCACCGGCTTCACATCTAACTCGCCTAAATGCGGATGAGCCTTAATCATCTGCGCGCGCAATGTGCTAAGTTCATCGAACGGTAGTTTTCGCCCCAACAACTCAGATAGCGCACGGATAATTTTCCAATCAGGGCGCGCTTCACCCGGTGCAAATGACGCCGCGAAACTACGTTGCACACGGCCTTCCATATTCACGTAAGTCCCATCCTGCTCCGTATAAGCTGCAGACGGCAAAATCACATCGGCACGATGCGCACCATTATCGCCGTGGTGACCTTGATAAATCACGAAACAATTGCCGCCAATTTGCGACATATCCAGCTCATCTGCGCCAAGCAAATAAAGCATCTCGATTTCACCTGAGCGACTCGCTTCAAGCATCTCAGCGCTATCAAACCCGCCTTTGGCTGGCATAAAACCAACATCCAGCGCACCGGTTCGCGAGGCTGAAGTTTGCAAAACATTAAAGCCATTCCACGTTTTAAGATCGGTTGATTCTTGCGCTAGCGTACGCGCTGCCGCATAAATTTCCTGTCCATCATCGCGCTGCATCGCCGCTTGGCCAACAATGATAAGCGGACGTTTTGCTTTTTTCAATATTTTCGCAAACTCGCCGTTTCCAGAAATTAATTCGCCCAAAACAGCAGGCGATTCACCCAGCCACTCCACAGGGTAAGTCAGTGCAGTTTCTTGCCCAATCACCGCGATTGGCGTTCCGTTATTCAGCCACGCTTTGCGAATACGTGCATTAAGCACCGGTGCTTCTGCACGTGGATTTGTGCCAATGAGCACAATTGCATCCGCTTCTTCGACGCCTGCAAAACCTGAATTAAACAGATATTCACCACGTTCATCTCGCGAAACATAAGTTCCATCCTGACGGCAATCACGGTTGGCAGAGCCCAGCTCATCCATCAGTGTTTTGAGCGCATAAATCGGTTCAACCGGAATCATATCGCCGGTAATAGCGCCTAGTTTTTTCGCGCCTGATTGTTCAAATTTCTCAGAAATCGCAGCAAAAGCTTCATCCCAACTTACGGGCTGGAGCTTACCCTGAACACGCAAATAAGGCGTATCCAAACGCTGACGGCGCAAGCCATCACAGGCATAGCGAGATTTATCGCCGAGCCATTCTTCGTTCACTTCTTCATTGAGGCGAGGAAGTACACGCATCACATTATTACCGCGCACATCAATACGCACATTCGAGCCCATCGCATCATGCACATCGATACTTTCGGTTTTCTTCAATTCCCACGGACGCGCGACAAACGCATACGGACGCGAGGTCAAAGCACCCACGGGGCAAAGATCAATCACATTGCCAGAAAGTTCTGACGCAAACGCCTTACCTTCCGTCGTAATTTCCATATGTTCGCCACGACCAACGGCACCAAGTTCCGGCACGCCCGCCACATCGTCAGCAAAACGAACACAGCGCGTACAGTGAATGCAGCGCGTCATATGAGTTTTAATGAGCGGGCCCATATCCTTCGTTTCAACCGCGCGCTTATGTTCAGCATAGCGGCTAAAGCCGGTACCGTAATTGCGCGCTTGATCTTGCAGATCACACTCACCGCCCTGATCACAAATTGGGCAATCGAGCGGGTGGTTAATGAGAAGGAATTCCATCACGCCTTCGCGTGCTTTTTTCACCATCGGCGTATCGGTTTTCACCGTCATACCCTCAGAAACAGGCAACGCACAAGAGGCAGCAGGCTTTGGCGGGCCGGGGGATACTTCCACCAAACACATACGACAGTTACCGGCAATTTTCAGACGGTCATGGTAGCAAAAACGCGGGATCTCAACACCCGCCTGCTCACACGCCTGAATAACGGTAGAACCGTCAGCAACTTCAATTTCATTTCCATCAATCGTTAATTTAGGCATATCCGTGTTCCTTACGCAGCCCTGTTCTTGTGATATTGCTCAATGCGCTCTTCCAGCTCAGGACGGAAGTGGCGGATGAGTCCTTGCACCGGCCATGCCGCAGCATCGCCAAGTGCGCAAATCGTGTGACCTTCGATCCGGCCTGTTACATCTAACAAGCCGTCAATTTCTTCTGGCATCGCGCGCCCCTCAACCATACGCATCATCACACGTGCAAGCCAACCCGTACCCTCACGACATGGCGTACATTGACCGCACGATTCATGCATATAGAAGGTCGATAGTCGCGCGATCGCAGCAACAATATCGGTCGATTTATCCATGACAATAATACCTGCGGTGCCGAGGCCCGTGCCTTCTGCACGCAGAGAATCAAAATCCATCAGCACCGTATCGCATACGTCTTTAGGAAGCAGAGGAGTCGATGAACCACCCGGAATCACTGCGAGCAGATTATCCCATCCGCCGCGAACGCCGCCGGCATGTTTCTCGATGAGTTCTTTGAGCGGAATGCCCATTTCTTCTTCAACATTACAAGGCGTATTAACATGACCGGAGATACAAAAGATTTTCGTACCCGTATTATTTTCGCGCCCTAAATTCGCAAACCATGCGGGTCCACGACGTAGAATTGTCGGCACAACGGCAATTGATTCCACATTATTCACGGTTGTCGGGCAACCATAGAGGCCAGACATTGCTGGGAAAGGCGGCTTCAAGCGAGGCTGGCCTTTTTTACCTTCCAGTGATTCAATCAATGCCGTTTCTTCACCGCAAATATAAGCACCCGAACCTGCATGCACATACACATCAAAGTCATAGCCACTACCACATGCATCTTTACCGAGCATGCCCGCCGCATAGGCTTCGTTAATGGCCTGTTGCAGATGTTTAATCTCGCGCACAAACTCACCTCGCACATAAATATAAGCCGCGACAGCACGAATTGCAAAACCCGCCACCAAGCAACCTTCAACCAATTTATGCGGGTCGTGGCGTAAAATATCGCGGTCTTTACAGGTACCTGGCTCGCCTTCATCAGCATTCACCACCAGATAAGAGGGGCGACCATCTTTGTTTTCTTTCGGCATGAATGACCATTTCATGCCCGTCGAGAATCCCGCGCCGCCACGACCACGCAAGCCAGAAGCCTTCACCTCGTCGATAATTTTCTCTTGGCCTTTAGCCAATAGACGCTTCGTTCCATTCCAGTCGCCACGCACTTTAGCGCCCTCAAGTTTCCAGTCTAGGAAGCCGTAGAGATTGGTAAAAATACGATCCTGATCTTGCAGCATTATTTCTTACCCTTCTTCGCTGGAGCCTTTTTGGCTGGCGCTTTTTTAGTCACTGTCTTTTTAGGGGCTGCTTTTTTCGCCGCTGGGTTTTTGGCTACAGGCTTTTTCACTGCCGTGGCTTTCGCAGGTGCTTTTTTAACCGGAGTCTTTTTCGGTTTTTCCGCTTTGAGGATCAACGTTGTCGCACCCGTTTCAGGTTCCGAACTGACACGTCCCGTTAACGATCCAAATTTCGGCAATTTACCCGCTGCCATTTCTTGAATAAGCGTTTGTGCCATATGCGGCGTTAAATTTTCGTAATAGCCATCATCTTTGGCCGTCGTCACTTCCATGACCGGCGCATTCACACACGCTCCCAAGCACTCCACTTCCGAAAGAGTGAACTTACCATCCGCCGTGGTTTCACCCAAACCAATACCCAGATGCACCTTACAAACTTCGATAATATCTTCCGCACCACGCAAACCGCATGGCGTTGTGCCGCACACTTGAATATGGAATTGCCCGACAGGTTGCAGATTATACATGCTATAGAAAGTCGCGACTTCCTTCACTTTGATCGGCGCCATACCGAGAACGGATGATATATAATCAATCGCCGCCTGTGGCAGCCAGCCATCATGCTGTTGTTGCGCCAACATAAGTAACGGCATAACCGCCGATTGCTCACGCCCCGCAGGATAACGCGAGATTAACTCTTTCGCTTTTGTCTTATTACGACCGGTAAAGCTAAAGCTATCCGGCTGCGTAAATTCAACAGGTTTTAGACCGATACCCATTATCTATCAATCTCCCCAAATACAACATCCATGGTGCCGATAATCGTCACCGCATCGGCCAACATGTGACCCTTACTCATAAATTCCATTGCCTGCAAATGCGCAAAACCCGGCGCACGAATCTTACAACGATACGGACGGTTTGTGCCATCTGAAATCAAGTACACTCCGAACTCACCTTTTGGCGCTTCGCAAGCCGCATAAACCTCACCCTCAGGCACTTCCATACCTTCAGAATAAAGCTTAAAGTGATTGATGATCGCTTCCATCGAATGCTTCATCAAACCACGTTTTGGCGGCACGAGTGCTGGATTATCCGCCATCACATCACCACCCGGCAATTTATCAATCGCTTGGCGAATGATACGAACCGACTGACGCATCTCCTCCACCCGAACGAGATAACGATCCCAGCAATCACCCTTAGTGCCCACCGGAATATCAAAATCGAAATGGCTGTAGCATTCATACGGCTCTGCACGGCGTAAATCCCACGCCACACCCGAACCACGAAGCATCGCACCCGTAAAGCCCCAAGCTTGCGCTTCAGCCGCACTCACCACACCAATATCGACCGTACGCTGCTTCCAGATACGGTTCTCCGTAAGCAGGTTATCAACATCATTCAAGACAGGCAGAAACCCATCGCAGAATTCAAGAATTTCTTGATCCATGCCTGCCGGCATATCTTGGTGCACTCCCCCCGGACGCAGCCACGCAGAGTGAAAACGCGCGCCTGAAACACGCTCATAAAAAGCGAGAATCTTTTCACGCTCTTCAAACAACCAAAGTAAAGGCGTCATCGCACCCACATCGAGCGCTTGCGTCGTGATATTGAGAATATGATTCAAAATACGCGTCAATTCCGCGAAAATCACCCGCAAATATTGCGCACGTAACGGCACTTCAAGCCCCGTCAATTTCTCAATCGCCATACAATAACTGTGCTCCATGCACATCGGCGAGACATAATCGAGGCGGTCAAAATAAGGCAGTGCCTGCAAATAAGTTTTATACTCAATCAGCTTTTCCGTACCACGATGCAATAGACCGATATGCGGATCAACACGCTCGACCACTTCGCCATCCATCTCCATGACCATACGCAAGACACCGTGCGCCGCCGGATGCTGCGGGCCGAAATTCAGCGTCATATTCTTTAGCTCAACTGGAGCTTTTTTTACTGTTTCAGGCATAGTTATCTTGCCCCCGTCCATTGAATATCACAAACCGATAAAAGCGCCTTGCGGGAGGAGTTATATAATTGTTCACTAATGGCACCCTTATCCACTCCCACAAACTTCTCTTCCAGACAGCTCTTCATATAAGCTTGATACTCCACAGGACCAGAATTTTCATCGATCGGACCCGACTCGCCAAACATCGCTTTTGCCGCATCGAGGTCCTTTTGAATTTTCGCCATATCTTTGTCAAATTCGGGATCCACTTCAGCAACCCACACTTGCGTCTCCGCAGGCGTTTTGGCATGAACCGAATCTTGTGCACAAACAGATCCACTCACAAGGATCATCATTAAAAATACCACTATCTTCATGCCACATCCTCCGCCTTTTCGTCACCCGGGAGCACGTATTTACCACCCTCCCACGGGCTTGGATAATCGAAGTTACGAAATTCTTGTTGCAGCTTCACTGGCTCGTAAATCACGCGCGCTTGCTCAGCATCATACCGCATTTCAACATAGCCGGTCATCGGAAAATCCTTGCGCAAGGGGTGCCCATCGAAACCATAATCAGTTAGCAGACGGCGCAAATCAGGGTTGCCGGAGAAATAAACGCCATACATATCCCACACTTCACGCTCATACCAACCCGCCGCCGGATAGAGCGACACTAAACTTGGCACCGGCGTATTTTCATCGGTCGAAACCTTCACACGGATACGCTGATTATTCGCCGTCGAAAGTAGATGGTAAACCACCTCAAAACGCTGCGTACGCGCCGGATAATCTACCCCACACAAATCTGTTAGCTGATGGAATAAGCATTTCGAATTATCGTGCAAATAGGTCATCAGTGAGATGAGGTTTTTCCCATCCGTCACCAAGGTTAGTTCGTTTAATTTAACCGACCAATCACGAACGGCTTTACCTTGCTTGGTCGCAATCAATTCAGCTAGTTCAGAAAGCGTCAGCACATCACTCATCGCGCAAATACCTTCTCACGTTTAATCTTCTTTTGCAGCTGCAAGATACCGTACATCAGCGCTTCAGCCGTTGGAGGACACCCTGGTACATAAACATCCACCGGCACGATACGATCACAACCACGCACCACACTATAACTATAGTGATAATACCCACCGCCATTCGCACACGACCCCATCGAGATCACCCAGCGAGGCTCAGCCATTTGATCGTAAACTTTACGCAGCGCCGGCGCCATTTTATTACAAAGCGTGCCCGCCACAATCATCACATCTGATTGACGCGGACTCGGGCGGAACACCAACCCCATACGATCCATATCGTAACGAGAGGCCGCCGCCTGCATCATTTCTACTGCGCAACATGCCAAACCGAACGTCATCGGCCAAAGCGAGCCTGTACGCGCCCAATTTACAAGACTATCCAAGTTCGCTACGACAAAACCTTTATCGTTAAACTCTTCTTGAACACCCTTTAACACCAAATCTTGGTATTCTTGTGGGGTCACCAATGGTTCGTTTACTCCCATTCCAGCGCTCCTTTTTTCCACTCATAAATAAAGCCGACCGTCAGCAGACCAAGGAACATCATCATCGACCAGAATCCGAACACCCCGATATCACCCAAAGCCACAGCCCAAGGGAATAAGAAGGCAATTTCAAGATCGAAAATAATAAACAGAATCGCTACGAGATAGAAACGAATATCGAACTTAGAGCGAGCCCCATCGAAGGCCTCAAACCCACACTCATATTGCGAAAGTTTTTCTTTATCAGGACGCTGCTTCGCCACGATACGCGGCAATACAACCATTACGGTAGCTAACCCTACCGCAATCACAAGGAATACGAGTATGGGAAAGTAAGCTGTTGAGACTTCTAACATCGTATTTGGGTATATCAGCCCCGCACGTGATTGCAATGGCTAGCGAGCAGAAAAACAAAAGATATCAACAATTATTTTCAAAGATGATACATTGCCACCCATGCTTCTTAGAATGACACTCCTTAGTTTGCTTTTCATAGCTCATTTTAACGCCGCCTACGCTCGCCCCGTTTCGTATCCTGGCGGCGTTACGGTCATGCAAATGAATAACGGCGATCGTAACAGTCTACACCTGCATTATTCCCCCACCGCTAAATATTCGATTGGCTATAAAGCAGAATATTGGCGCGATACCCAGTGGCAATTTCACGGCGCGCAGCTCAACTACCTCGTCAAACGCTGGAACGCGCCACAAGAACAAGCTAACTTCTACATCAAATCTGGCGCAGGCATTGCCTATAGCGACTTTGACTCCTTCGACAGCAAGATCCAAGCCGCTGGTTTTACCGGCCTCGCCCTTGATTGGGAAACCCGCCGCTACTTCGCCGCTTACGAAAACCGTGGCACCTATGCCGGCGATATTGATTCCTTCTTCACACAAAAAGCACGCCTCGGCATCGCGCCTTATATTGGGAATTATGGCGACTTGCACACATGGCTTATGCTAGAATTAGAGCATCAACCAGAGGCCGCACATCACTATACCGTCACCCCTCTCATTCGCTTGTTCAAAGGCGAAACCATGATAGAGGCTGGCATGAGCAATCAAGGCGAAGTGACCCTCAACGGCATTTTAAGATTCTAGGAGAGACCATGAAATACCTTATCGCATTATTCCTACTCGCCAGCACGCCTGTGCAAGCGGCACCGCAATGCATCATCAACGCACAAGTAAACGGACTCGTATGCGATTTCTGTGCCCGCGCCTTAGAGAAAGTCTTCAGTACACAGGAAACAGTCGACAGCATCAATGTCGATTTAGATAAAGGCATCGTTGCCGTAACAATGAAAGCCGGCCAAAGCGCATTAGATGACGCCACCCTCACCAAGCTCATCACCGATAGCGGCTATAACCTCACCGCCATTAATAAAGAGTGCTAACCCACACTCCCTCATTACCCGCTTCATGCGAGTAACCTATGGATAGCCCGAACCAGTCAGGCTATGACGAAAGAGAAACAATGAACAAGCAAACCCTGCTCCCCGCACTCAGCCTCTTCACTTCCGCAGGCACTCTGATTTGCTGCGCCCTCCCCGCTTTATTCGTCACACTGGGGGCCGGTGCAACTCTCGCCGGACTCGTCAGCACAGCCCCCTGGTTAATCACATTTTCAAAATACAAAGTTTGGACCTTCTGCGCTGCAGGAGTCTTATTAATCGCCGCCACCTTAATGCAATGGCGTGCAAGAAACGCCCCTTGCCCAGTCGACCCAGCCCAAGCCAAAGCCTGCACACACCTGCGCAAAATCAGCAGGTGGATATTAGGGCTCTCCATCGCCATTTATGCGACCGGATTTTTCTTTGCCTTTATGGCAGTACATCTCCTATAACTACTGCAAATAAGGAACTCTCTGCCATGAACCCTGACATCACCCATTACGCAAAAACTCGTCATACCACCAAAGCCTATGACTCGAGCAAAAAGATACCTGTAGAGCATGTTGAAAAGATAAAAGAGCTCCTAAGATTCAGCCCCTCTAGCACCAACGCGCAACCTTGGCATTTTATTCTGGCTTCAACGGATGAAGGTAAAAAGAGAATTGCCAAATCGACTGAGATATACCCTTTCAACACAGACGCTATTCTTAATGCATCGCACGTGGTGGTGTTTTGTAGCAAGCTAGACATTGAGCAAGACTTCCTCCACCGCGTACTCGAGCAAGAAGATAAAGAGGGTCGTTTCGTTCGGGACACCTCAAAAGACAGCATGCATGGAGGTCGTAATTTTTTCATTAATATCCATAAGCACGACTATAAAGACGTGCAGCATTGGATGGACAAGCAAGTCTACCTAAATATCGGTCAGTTCTTGCTTGGCGTATCAACGCTTGGGATAGATGCCACACCGATGGAAGGCATTGAGGTTAAAGTGTTGGATGAAGAATTTGGCCTACGCGAGAAAGGCTATACCAGCCTTGTGGCAGTGTGCCTTGGTTATCACGATGCAGAAAATGACTATAACGCCAAGCTTCCAAAATCCCGCCTTCCCTATTCAGAAATTTTAACCGAAGTTTAATAAGCACTGGTCAGAGGACTGAACTTAAACCAGCGGCCTAACTTAACTACAAAGCCGTTGAAATTTTCTGGCGAAGTTGGAGAATTTGTTGGTGGAGCTGTTCGAGTTCACCCTGCAATGCATTCGCATCCTTAGATTCAGAAACCACCATCACTGGAGCCTCAACCTTGCCGGATAAAACCGCACGCGCACCTTTGATCGTATAACCTTGCTCATGCAGCAACACCTGAATACGGCGGATTTGCTCTACATCTTCACGGCGATAATAGCGGCGGCCTGAGCCACGCTGCATCGGTGAAATCTGTTTCGGAAATTCTTTCTCCCAAAAGCGCAGCACATGCGGCTCTAATGATAACTCATCCGCCACTTCACGGATGGTCCTAAGCGCGTCAGGTGATTTAGTCGGAGAGGCCGTCATTTACTTTTTTCTTCAAAATATTTGAAGCATTAAACGTAAGAACCGTACGCGGTGTAATCGGCACTTCTTGACCTGTTTTAGGGTTACGGCCAACACGGCTTTTCTTACGACGAAGGTTGAAGGTACCAAAAGATGAAAGCTTAACTTGCTCGCCTGATTTTAGTGCATCGCTCACTTCTTCAATCACAGCATCCACCATCGTACCAGATTCGGAAAGCGACAGACCAACATCGCGATAGATAGAGGCTGCGAGATCGGCGCGGGTGAGATTTTTTTCTTGTGACATCAGTAAATCCTTCAAATTAAACTAGAGTAAAACTAAACAATTACCCCAGGTTAGTCCAGCCCCTAATGCGGGTAATGCAATTAAATTTCCGGGTTTTAACCGTCCATCAGCTTTTGCAACAGCCATAGCGAGCGGAATGGTCGCCGCTGAGGTATTGGCATGCTGCGCCGTCGTCATCACGACTTTCTCGCGCGGATAACCAAGCTTATCCGCAATGGTCGTCAAAATTCGCGCATTGGCCTGATGCGGAATCAGCCAATCGACATCATCCAGCGAGTAGCCGGTCGCTTCGAGGGATTCTTTCACCGCCCCCGTCATTTTCGAAACTGCATGGCGGAAGACTTCACGGCCCTGCATATGCACCACACCAGCCGTTTTCGTCGATGAGACGCCGCCCGTAGTTTTCAAAATATCCGCTAAATTACCATCGGCTGAAACCGTTGAGTGCAACAATCCGCGCTCCGAATTTTCTTCGCCGGAAAGAACAACTGCGCCGGCGCCATCACCAAACAGGATACAGGTTCCGCGATCTTCCCAATCCACGATGCGTGAATAGGTTTCCGCGCCAATCACCAAGGCATGTTTTATTTGCCCGGCCTTAATCAAACCATCCGCAACTGTAAGGCCATAGATGAAGCCTGAACATGCCGCTTGCATATCAAACGCCATGATCGCAGGCGCACCAAGTGCTGCTTGCACACGAACCGCGGTGGCTGGAAATGTCTCATCCGGCGTCGTTGTCGCAACAATAATCGCACCGATTTCTTCTACTGTAACACCCGCATCATCCAAAGCAGCTTGCGCGGCTTTCGTCGCGAGATGCGACGTTAACTCACCTTCCGCCGCGATATGACGCTGCTCAATTCCGGTACGTTCGCGAATCCACTCATCAGAGGTCTCAAGCGTTGCTTCCAGATCTTTATTCGTAACGATTTTCTCCGGCAGATAATGGCCGATCCCATTAATCACACTACGCAACATCGACTGACTCCTTTGCATCTGAGTCTTTCAACATGCCAGACGCTTTGAGTTCTGTAATGATCAACTGATTCGCATCATGCGCGACCAATGCCGCTGCCGTGCGAATCGCGTGGCTGAAGCCATACGCATCCGAACCGCCATGGCTCTTCACGGCCACACCATTAAGCCCTAAGAACATCGCACCATTATAACGGCGCGGATCAAGCGATTTACGTAAATTACCCATTGTTTTAGAAGCGATAATATAACTAAGCTTGGTCGCCCAATTATTGTTAAACGCCTCTTTCATACGCCGACCCATCAGCTTGGCTGTACCTTCAGCGGTTTTTAACATCACATTGCCGGAGAAGCCATCGGTTACGACAACATCAACTTTGCCCATCGGCACTTGGTTGCCTTCAACAAAACCGACAAAATTCAGGTGCGAATTTGCATTGCTGCGCATCATTTCCGCCGCTTCCCGAATTTCCGGATGACCTTTCGTATCTTCTTCGCCCACATTAAGCAGGCCAATAGATGGATTTTCACGGCCCAATACGGCGCGCGCGTAAGCATTACCCATGATAGCAAACTGAACCAGCTCTTCGGCATTCGCTTCAAGATTCGCGCCCAGATCGAGCATCACCACTTCGCCCGTTTCAGTAGGAAACAAACCCGCCGCCGCAGGGCGCTTAATGCCAGGTAGCATGCGTAAAGCCAATTTAGACATCGCCATCAGCGCGCCGGTATTACCGCCCGAAATAACCGCATGTGCATTGCCGGCCTTCACTTCGTTAATTGCAAGCTGCATAGAGCTTTTACGACCTTGGCGAACCGCAATAGACGGCTTCACTTCATCGGCCACAAACTCATCGGTATGGATAACCGTCGAACGCGCCGCTACATCAGAATGACGCTTTAAAAGGGGTGTAATTTTTGCTTCATCGCCCACAAAAGCAAAGCGAAGCTTTGGAGATTTCCGTAACGCGAGCTCTGCACCTTCTACCACACAGGCAGGCGCATGGTCGCCGCCCATTGCGTCTAGAGCAATGGTGAAGCTATCCGGCATAAATACGATTAAGTATTAATTTTGGATTCAGTCACCTGACGACCACGGTAATATCCATCAGGAGATACGTGGTGACGGCGAGTTTGCTCACCGGTAGGCTGTGCTTCTGTAATGTGCGAAACGGCTTTCACATTCTTGTGCGAACGACGCATTCCACGACGGGAATTACTAATTTTACTCTTAGGAACTGCCATAACATCCTCTATTTCTAAATTTCAGAGGCGGGTTATACGCAGATAAGTTAAAAAAATCCAGTGATATTTTACAATAATTCCATTAGAAAACCGCTACATGACATTATTTAACCGAACACTGCATCGAAAACGCCGCGAACGCATCGCCGAAACCTTCGATGATGTCGCCTTTTTAAAGGCTGAAATTGCCGAGCAATTGGCCGATAGATTGCTCGATATTGACCGTTCATTCCCACTTGGACTAGAGCTAGGCTGCCATACAGGACAGACCGCACAAGCTCTCCCTAAAGGCAAAATTGGGCAATTAATTCAAAGTGATTTCGCACACTCTATGGCACAAGACGCCGTGATTGATGAAGAATTCATCCCCTTCGCCGATCAGTCGCTCGATGTTATCTTAAGCAACCTATCACTGCACTGGGTGAATGATTTACCTGGCACCCTTATCCAATGCCGCCGCGCGTTGAAAGAAGATGGCTTACTCATGGTCGCCATGCCCGGCCCGCGCACCTTGCAGGAATTACGCGAGGCCATGATGCAAGTGGCCACCGAAACCGGCAAAGCAGCCCCGCGCATCGCTCCCTTCGTCGAAGTGCGAGATGCCGGCGCACTCTTACAGCGCGCCGGATTCGCCCTACCGGTGGTCGATACCGAGTTCCTTCACCTTACCTACCGCAATTTTCCCACCCTCCTACGCGAGCTAAAAATGATGGGTGAAACCAACGCGCTGACCGAGCAATTTAAAGGTATGACCACCGCGCGTTATTGGCAGGCGGTTGAAAAAGCCTATGTCAAGCAAGACGGCCTCTACCCTGTCACAGTCGAGATCGTATTCATCACCGCTTGGACCCCCCATGAATCGCAACAACAACCTTTACGTCGTGGTAGCGGCAAGGTTTCGTTGAAAGAAGTGCTGGGATAGGTTAAAGCATTCTCATGGCTGGTGATTCAAAAAAAGTAATTTACGCTGCATTGTTCGGAAACGGATTCATTGCAATCACGAAATTTGCTGCGGCAGCGATGACGGGTTCTTCCGCCATGCTATCCGAGGGAGTGCACTCGCTTGTTGATACAGGCAATCAGGGCTTACTCCTGTTCGGACTAAAACGTGCGGCAAAACCTGCCGATGACCGCCACCCATTCGGCTATGGTGCCGAACTTTATTTCTGGGCCTTTGTCGTCGCCATTCTGATTTTCTCAATCGGCGCTGGAATCTCCATCTATGAAGGAATTCACAAAGTACAGCATCCTGAGATCGTCACCAATGCGTGGGTGAATTACGTTGTGCTCGCTGTCGCCATGCTCTTTGAGGGCGCCGCTACCTTTGTCGCCTTCCGCGAATTTGTCAAAACTAAGGGCGATTATTCTTACATCCAAGCTCTTAAACGCAGCAAAAACCCCGCCATCTTCACGGTACTCTTCGAAGATTCAGCCGCCATGCTCGGCCTTGTAATCGCTTTTATCGGCCTGTTCCTCGCGCAAACGCTAAATATGCCTATCTTTGACGGGATCGCCTCTATCGCCATTGGCGTGGTGCTCGCCATCACCGCTATCTTCCTTGCTTACGAGACAAAAGGCCTCCTGATAGGCGAAGCGGCTACGCCTGAAAACCGCGCGATCATTGAAGAGATCATTTCAGAGGCCAAAGGCATCACTAATGTGAATGGTATCATCACCTTGCATCTAGGCCCCGATGAAATATTGGTCAATGCCAGCTTGGATTTTGAAGATAAATTATCAGCGGCGATGGTCGAAAAGATTACGGCAAAGCTAACCCAAAAACTGCAGCTTCATGTGCCCAGTGTTAAACGTATCTTTATTGAAGCAAAATCTTGGTCAGACGCTTAAAGGTTCTTCGCCGCCTTCACCGTATTCTTTAGCAAGCACGCAATCGTCATCGGGCCAACGCCGCCCGGGACAGGCGTAATAGCACCGGCGACCTTCTGCGCTTCAGCGAAGTCAACATCGCCGACAAGTTTTCCATCGTCGCCACGGTTGATGCCAACATCAATCACCGTTGCCCCCGGTTTCACCCAATCACCTTTGACCATTTTCGGACGGCCTACCGCTACCACGATAATATCAGCGCGACGGCATTCTTGCGCGACGTCTTTCGTGCGAGAGTGACACACCGTCACCGTACAGCCTTCATTCAATAGAAGCTGCGCCATCGGACGCCCAACAATGTTAGATTTCCCAATCACCACTGCATGCATTCCCAATAGCGATTCATGCACGGTTTTCAGCATCAGCTGACACCCTTGCGGTGTACAGGCGACCAGTGAATCCTGCCCTGTGGCCAGCTTACCGGCATTTACCACATGGAACCCATCCACATCTTTTTGCGGCGCGATCGCGTTAATAACCGCATCGGCATCAATATGTTTCGGCACCGGTAATTGCACCAAAATGCCATGTACCGAATCATCGGCATTGAGCTCATGCACACGGGCAAGCAACGCTGCCTGAGTCGTCTCCGTCGGCAGTTGATCGGTCGTTGACTTAATGCCGCAGCCATCGGCCGCTTTGCCTTTATTGCGCACATAGACGTGGCTGGCAGGATCATCGCCAACAATAATTACCGCGAGGTTGGGTTGCACATCCATCGCAGCCACCTCCACTGCGAGATCTTCACGAATACGGGCGGCGAGCGCCTTACCATCTATCAATTTTGCTGTCATGAATGCGGGCTTACCCATTCCCCACGGAAATTGCAAGAATTGTCACACAACTGTCATCCCATAATGAGACAAAATACGTATACTAAGAGGGTATTTTGTAGCCGTTTTTTTAATTATTTTTTTCAAAAACCACGCTTTGACTCTGGAGTCTTTTTTAATATTTTGTTTAAACTAAAAATAAATTTTCTTTGGCTACAACTCCAGACCAAAGCATTATACACCTATCATTATGGATTTTTCTTCAAACCACGTGATTGCATTTGCAGCAATCCTCTTTGTACTTTTTCTATTTTTTAAAAGAAAAGCAATCTTCAGATTTTTTGAACTCAGTTCCAAATATGGCTTCCGCGAAGTCATTCAGAAAATGAGCATCAAAAACTCTTTTGACGAAATTCAGAGAAATAAAGATACCCCTGGCGACTTAGCAAAACAAGCTAAAAGTCACATGAAGAGTATCCCTTTTTCCGATTCGCGTCGAAAGACTGAAGAGTAGAAAAAACCATGAGATACATAACACATTGGCTCCATAGCGTTTTCAGTAGTAAAATACTGAGAAACTATGGAGTTTTTTATGCAGGCACGCCCTTGCTGGTCGAATATTCGAAATGCAGGGCCACATCGGGATGCACCCGCTTATAGAGCGCATGGCAGGCCATCGCCGCTTCAGAGAAGCCGCAGGCAATCAATTTTAATTTATTCGGATAAGTCACAATATCACCAATCGCGTGGATACCCTCGACATTGGTCGCCAGAGTCGTTGGATCCTGCACTTCAATATGGCTCATATTCAGGTTCAAACCCCATTCAGCAATCGGCCCTAAATTCATCGATAGGCCAAAGAATGGCAGCATCGTATCCGCCTCCAACATCCGTGTTTCACCGGCCAGTGTCTTCACGCCAACTCCGGTAAGTTGCCCATTATCACCTTGCAGAGAATCTAACTGATACGGCACCACCAATTCGATCTTACCAGCCTCTGCCAACGCATGCAGTTTTTCAACCGAATCCGGCGCAGCACGGAATTTTGGACGGCGATGTACAAAATAAATATGCTCGGCCAAATCCGCCAGCGACAAGGCCCAATCCACCGCAGAGTCTCCCCCACCCGCAATTACAATACGCTTATCACGAAACTCTTCGCGCTTGGCGACCATGTAAAACACGCTACTACCCTCGTAAGCTTCCAGCCCTTCGAGGGGCGGACGGTTCGGGCCAAAGGCGCCTGCGCCTGCCGCAATAATAATGCCCTTACAGCTAATTTGCGTGCCTTTGGAGGTTTCAACCACAAAGCCCTCGCCTTGTTTATCCACCTTCACCACTTGCTGGCCCAGATGATAAACCGGATCAAACGGCTCGGCTTGTTTCGCCAACTCATCCGTCAGACCTTGGCCGGTGATGGAGGCGTGCGCCGCAATATCGTAAATCGGTTTTTCTGGATAGAGCGCGGCACATTGCCCGCCAATCATATCCAGCGTATCGACCACATGGGTACGCATCTTCAACATGCCCGCTTCAAAAATGGCAAAAAGCCCAACCGGCCCCGCACCAATAATACAAATATCTGTTTCATGTTTTATCATGCAAAAATGTTTAAACGGTTAGCCCTTAGGGAGCAATCATAAAAAAGCGAGATCAGTAGACCGAGTGAGCTATCAGCCCGCGATAGCAGGCACGCAGAGGAGAAACAATTAAAGACTAAACTAAACGTTGAACCTGAAATGCACGACGTCGCCATCGGCTAAGACATACTCTTTGCCCTCTAGGCGGAGCTTACCCGCTTCTTTGGCACCTTGTTCGCCCTTACAGGCGATATAATCGTCATAAGCAGTGACTTCGGCGCGGATAAATCCGCGCTCAAAATCGGTATGGATAACGCCGGCAGCGTTAGGCGCCGTCGCACCGGTTCTCACCGTCCAAGCACGCACTTCTTTCACGCCTGCCGTAAAGAAGGTTTGCTGTGCCAGCAGCGCGTAACCTGAACGAATAATTTTCGCAAGGCCGGATTCCGCTAGCCCTAAATCGGCCAGAAATTCTAGTTTTTCCTCTTCCGAATCAAGACTGGAGAGCTCCGCCTCAATCGCGGCAGAAATGAGGATACACGGCGCGTTATGCTGCTTGGCATATTCTTCGACCTTGGCAGAATGCGCATTACCGTTCGCGGCGGCCTCTTCTTCCACATTGGCGATATAAAGAATCGGCTTAGCGGTGAGAAGCTGCAAACTATGGAAGAGTTTTAGATCATCCGCATCCGTGGGAATAAGCAAGCGCGCCGGGTTACCCTCAGCTAGATGTTCATGCATTTTCTGCACGATCGGCAGCAGCGCTTTAGCCTCTTTATCTTGGCCTCGCGCACGTTTTTCCAACGCATAAGTGCGTTTCTCAATCGACTCTAAATCGGCGAGCACCAGCTCTGTTTCGATGATCTCAGCATCGCGGATCGGATCAACCGAGCCTTCGACATGCGTGATATCATCATCTTCGAAGCAGCGCAGCACAAAGCCAATCGCATCGACACCACGAATATGCCCGAGGAACTGATTGCCCAAGCCCTCGCCTTGACTCGCGCCTTTGACGAGGCCAGCAATATCGACAAATTCAAGGTGGGTCGGCAGCACGGCTTGCGGCTTCACGATTTCGGCCAGCGCATCAAGACGCGGGTCCGGCACGGCCACACGGCCAACATTCGGCTCGATCGTACAGAATGGATAATTCGCAGCCTCGGCCTGAGCCGTCTGCAATAACGCGTTAAATAAAGTTGATTTGCCTACATTCGGTAGGCCAACAATTCCACAATTAAATCCCATGTGGCGGGGTATAATCGGTTAGGGTGTTTTGGGCAAGCGTGGAGTTTTAGGCACCCTTGCCTTTAACGCCTCCGCCATTCCTTTGTAAACCGGCTTCGGTATTTTCTGGTACAGGAGCATAGCCCGCCTTCTTTAATTCTTCTCCAACAGCGGCAGCCATTTGAGCTTCCTTGCTTGTGACCTTACCATCTTCACCAATTTCCATCTTCACCTGCAGTTCAATTAAGGTGAAATAAGCATCTCTCGTTGCCGCCTGCTTTTCAGGATTTTTGATTTTATCGATCTTTTTGAGGCTCGTATTAATTGCATCAGCCATTTCGCTTGGAACTTCCATATATCTGGCCGTTTCCGTGGCCATTTCAAGTACATTTTCACGTTCGTCTATCGACAGTTCGACTTCTTTTGCGTCCGACTGCTTTTTCGAGCCGTCACCGGCAATCGCATCTGCAATAGTTTCTTCCCACCCTTTGCCATTTGTCGCACGAGTCAGCCCTTCAGCCCACAGAGTCAACGGTCCATTAGGGACACAATTTAAACCCGCACGAATACCAGAATTCACCACCCCTTTTTCTCTAAAATCAGCAACCGTGTCTTTCAGTTCCATGATGTTACCCACCACTGGAAATGATTCCTTCAACATACCCGCTACGAATCCATCAGTCATTTTCTCTTCTCTCTCTTTTCAATATCCGCCCTACTGAACGGAAGTTAATCTCTGCGGATGCCCGACTGTTTACCAACGGCACTTCCATCGATGATGACTTCCACCCTATCAGATGTCTTTCCTTCCGAACCAGCATGCGTAAAAAGGGCATCGGTTGTTGTTGTTTCGTAATTAAATGCTAAATTACCCATTGAGTTTGTTAAACCACTACTTTCAAACAGCTTCCCCATTACGTTGTCTGTACTATTTGTGTTTTTCGCCTGATACGCCTTTGTATCACCATCGGCATCGAGGGTCTTCGTCTCGTTCTCCTCAAACACTATATTCACATCAGGATTGTCACCACTACTATTCGTAGTATAGCCACCAAAGGCTTGCAGGGGATCAGCAACCTCTCCCACTGGTTTTTTTTGTTGCGCTACAGCTTCTTCATTTAATGAGGCCACCTGCACCCGAAGCTCCGAAATGGTTTTCTCTCTAGCAGTCAGCGTTTTCTTCAATTTTTCATGTGCTTCTTCTTTTGCTACCACTTCTTCTTTTGCTTTTGCTTCTGCTTCTTTTGCTTCTTCATCCGCTATATGTTTTGCAACTGCCGCTTTACCAATCTCTTCTGCTGTTGGAGTCGTTTCTGCTGTTGGAGCCGTTTCTACAGCTGTATCAGCAATTATTTCATCTTTTTTCGAATCAGGAATCCCTAATTTGTTGAAAATCATCTTAGAGATATGCCCGCCGACCATGGTGCCAATCATACCGCCAACACGCTCTGCCATTGCTGGATCTTTCAGACCTAAATAATTTCTAGCGACATAGTAACCGAACTGTTTACTTCCCGCGGTAGCACCATCATTTAGTAGCTTCGCACCTGTTTTACCTGTGATTCCGCCCTCTGCGAGGATCGCATCTGTATCTGTTCCCAAAAACATCTTTACAGTATCAGCGGCACCGGCAATTTTAGGGCCAAGAAAAGCGGTTAATAATTCTGAATCCTCTAAGACTTTATAAACGTTATCACGCGTTTTCTTGTTTCTCAAAACACCTTTTGAAGCTTTTCCCCAAGTGGTAAAAACCGTAGTAAAAAAGCTTCCCGCCGCTTCCGACGTCTTTTTACCTTGCTCTGCTGTTTGTGAATCAACCATGCTTATGTCAACGCAATCTGGCCCTTAGGACGACGCTCAAGCACAAAATTAATATTCTGAGCTTCCTCAGTGACTTTTTTCAGCTTATTTCCAAAATTCGCTACGACATCTGAATTAGTTTCCACTGCTTCATCTGGAGACAGCAAGAAATTATATTCACTTTCAACTGGCAATTGATTATTATCCTTACTTGGACCGCCCTTACTTCCATCATCCATAACCCAACCATCAAAGGCGTCTTCGGTGCGCTGCTTTTCAGTTGGTGCTGGCGTAACCTCCGGGATATCCGCTTCTTTTGCTTTTACGTCTGCCTTCTTTTCTAGAAGAATCGCCTCTGAGTTTTTCTTAACGTTCCTGATCACCTCATCGGCAGCTTCTTGTGCTTTTGTTTTTGGGGTATTCGTTACAGTGACAGTCGTGTTCCCATTCGTGTTCGCATTCGTGTTCGCATTCGCGCCTGCAGCCCCCGCAACCACCGCAGCACCTGCAACGCCCTTCGGATCTACTCCACTTGTTGTTACCTTCGGGTTCGCAACTGGTTTCGCTTTAGCCTTGGCGGGATCAGCCACCACGCCGTTTGCTAGCACTTCCGCGCGCGCCAGAGTCAGTTTCTGAGCATATTCTTCCTGTAAGAATTTTGTATCTTTGGCGATTTCCGCTTTGTTAGTGACGTTGCCCTCCGCATCCAGTTCTTCATAGACACCTAATCGCTCAAGACCTGCTTTAGTATATTCATCTTTGGTCATCACACGCTGGAAGCTGCTTTGCGTCGCAAAGGTTTCAGCATATTTTGCAGCCGCGTCTTGTTCAGCAGCAAGCTTTAATTGCGAATCAATAAGTTTAAAACCACCACCCGTCGTATCCACTTGATATTCTTGCTTATGATCGCGCACATAATCCGCAACCCATTCTTTTTTATGATCTTCTGCGCTCATATCAATTGTTAAATTGTGTTTTTCCCACGTCGCCATCTGTTCAGGCGTACGGGTTAGATCGGCTGTATCTTTCATTGTTTTCGCAATGGCCTTATCTCCAGCCGTTCTCATTGCTTCTTCAGACGCTTCGGGGCTTATATGTGCGAATTCATGCAATAGGTTCTCAACGAGCATACTTACAAGAGCACCAGCACCTACGGCCATTAATTTACCCATATGGCTATCACCAAAGATTGCAGTACCAAAATGCGCGACAAAACCATCGGCAACAATACCGCCTAAATCGTCAAGATCTTCGCGTTGGAATCCATCACCGAAGAGATCGACTAACTTTGCAACGTTTTTTGCTTTATTGGCAGCGGACGGGAAAAGTAATTGCCCATACCACGCACCGTTGCCGACCATACCGGCCATTGTTTGGATGCCAGTTTTGTCACCTGATAGGAAACCTCCTATATCCATTAAACTGTCGCCGCCGGGTAAAAAACCCATTATATCTTCAAACATGCTCATATCGTCCTAAAACCTTTCTACAATCAGTGTACGGAAGAAATGTTTCAATTTGATGAACGTTAGGCAGAATTTTCAATAAAATGCTTTATTTCGTGTGATTTAGCGCTCAGAATCACCATTCGCTCCTCTTTTTCGTAGAGATCAGCCATATGAGGCGGTAAATCAGGCGTTAGTGCGATGGCTTCCTTAACCGCATCGGGGAACTTAGCCGGGTGTGCCGTTGCCAGAGTCACCATGGGAATGCCCGGTTTCTGTACTTTTACGGCTGATTTGGTGCCCACCGCACTATGCGGATCGAGAATTTCGCCAGTTTTCTCATAAATCTCTTGAATTTCAGCCAAGGTTTGCGCGTCATCCACGCGGGCGGCCTTAAAATTAGCCTGTAAGCGCTGATGCGCCGCTTGCGGTAACGTAAAGCTGCCCGTTTCCTTTAAATCAGCCATCATTTGGCGAAGCGCCTCCGCATCGGCATCCACATATTCGAACAATAAACGTTCAAAATTGCTGGAAATTTGAATATCCATACTTGGGCTCAGGCTTGGAGTGGCTCCATCGACCTTATATTCGCCGGTCTCAAAGCAGCGTGTGAGAATATCATTGCGGTTTGAGGCAATCATCAGCGTATCCACCGGCAGCCCCATACGCTTGGCGAGATAGCCCGCATAAATATCACCAAAATTCCCGGTCGGAACAGAGAAACTCACCGCTTGCTCAGGCCCGCCTAATTTTAGCGAGGCGTAAAAGTAATATACGATCTGCGCCATAATTCGCGCCCAATTGATCGAATTCACCGCCGTTAAGCGCTGCTTTTGACGAAATTCTGCATCGGTAAACAACTCTTTGACGATCCGCTGGCAATCATCGAAACTGCCTTCCACTGCGATATTATGCACATTGCTATCCAATACCGTCGTCATCTGGCGGCGCTGCACATCTGACACGCGGCCTTTAGGGTGCAGGATATAAATATCCATATTCTTACGCCCCCGACAACCGGCAATCGCCGCCGATCCCGTATCGCCCGAAGTGGCACCCAAAATCGTCGCATGCTCACCTTTTTCCGCGAGTAATTCGTCAAATAAATGCCCCAAAAGCTGTAGCGCAAAATCTTTAAACGCCAGGGTCGGGCCATGGAACAGCTCCAACAGATAATGCCCCTCCGCCAGCTTTGTCAAAGGCGCCGTCTCTTCGTGGCGGAACGTGCTGTAAGCCGCTTGGGTCAGACGCTTAATATCAATATCATCGCAGAAGGGCGCGAGAATCTCTGCGGCTAGGCTTGGATAATCCAAGCCTTTCCAACTCGCAATTTTCTCTTTCGAGAAATGCGGCAACGTTTTCGGCACATAAAGCCCGCCATCCGGCGCAAGCCCCGCAAGTACGACTTCTTTAAATGAAAGTTCAGGCGATTGCCCACGCGTCGATTGATAAATGATAGGCATGGGGGAGCTACTGGCGCAGTTCAGTCACGAGACGGCGACCTTCGATGATACCCTCTTTACCCCGGGCGATTGCCACCACCCCCGTGCGCGAGGTTTCGACCAAGCCTAAGGGACGCATTAGATCAAGAAATGCATCAATCTTGGCCGAAGCGCCGGTCATTTCAAATACAAAAGATTCCGTCGTAGAATCCACCACACTCGCGCGGAAAATATCGGCCAAACGCAGCGCTTCAACGCGGTTTTGCCCCTCACCGGTGATTTTCATCAAGGCGAGTTCACGCTCTACATGCGGCCCTTCGATCGAAAGATCATGCACGGCCAACACCGGCACCATACGATCAAGCAATGACTTAATCTGTGTAATTTTCTTTTCCGAACCTGTCACGACCACGGTAATACGCGAGATATTACGCGCCTCATCCACCTCAGCCACGGTGAGTGAATCAATATTATAACCACGGCCCGAGAACAATCCGACCACGCGCGCAAGCACCCCAAACTCATTTTCAACGAGTACGGCAATAATTCGGCGTTCCGGTAAGGCTTTATCGGTAACTATACTATAAACAATATCAGACATAATGGCAGGTATAACGGCTACGCAGCTTCGCTCAAGAGGTAAGTAAGCCTTGCACGCTAGGTTTTTGCACCTTAACAACGAGGGCATGGCTTACGATAGTTTACGCGACTTTCTCAAAACCCTCGAAAAACAGGGTGAATTAGTGCGCGTGACCGAGCCTGTTTCCACCCATTTAGAGATGACCGAAATCGGCACTCGCCTTATCGCAGAAGGCGGTCCGGCGGTATTATTCGAGAATGTCATTCACGAACCTCACTTTAGCGAGGAAAGTAGTCCGAGCGAGCCATCAGTCCGCGAAACGGCACGCCATGTGAGCGACAGTAGTCGCAATAGCGGGCGCAATCATCAAGTCCTCATCAACCTGTTCGGCACCGTCAAACGCGTCGCTATGGGCATGAACCAAACGCCCGAAACGATGCGTAAATTCGGCGAAGAACTGGCTTATCTACGCCAGCCTACCCCGCCCGATAGTTTGCGTGGCGCAGTTGATCTTTTCCCCATCGCTAAAAAAGCGCTAAACATGAAACCGAAGGTGGTCAAAAAAGCTGCCTGCCAACAAGTGGTGCTTAAAGGCGATGATATTGACTTAAGCCAACTGCCCATCCAAGGTTGTTGGCCCAACGAACCTGCCCCCCTTATCACCTGGCCGCTGATCGTCACGCAAGGTCCGTCTAAAAAGGGGGAAGATGCCTTTAATCTCGGCATTTACCGCATGCAGGTGACCGGTAAAGATACCACCCTTATGCGCTGGCTGAAACATCGTGGCGGCGCGCAACATCACAAACGCTGGAAAGATCAAAAGCGCGAACCTCTGCCCGCAGCAGCCGTCATTGGCGCGGATCCCGGCACCACACTCGCCGCTGTCTGCCCCGTACCGGATAACCTATCGGAATATCAATTTGCCGGCTTACTTCGCGGCAAACCCGTTGAGCTGGTCGATTGCAAAACCATCCCGCTAAAAGTCCCGGCCAATGCCGAAATCGTCATTGAAGGCCATGTCAGCCTCGAGGACTATGGCGATGAAGGCCCTTATGGCGACCATACCGGCTATTATAACAGCGTCGAATCCTTCCCCGTCTTCACCGTCTCCGCCATTACCATGCGCAAAGATGCGATCTATCACAGCACCTATACTGGCAAACCGCCGGATGAACCTGCCATCCTTGGCGAGGCACTGAACGAGCTTTTCATTCCGCTGATCCAACAACAATTCCCTGAGATTGTCGATTTCTGGTTACCGCCGGAAGGCTGCAGCTACCGCGTCGCCGTCGTTAGCATCAAGAAAGCTTATGCCGGCCATGGCCGCCGCATCATGATGGCCGTATGGAGCTACTTGCGCCAATTTATCTATACGAAATTCGTCATCGTAGTGGACGCCGATATCAATTGCCGCGATTGGAAAGAAGTGATCTGGGCGATGTCTACCCGCATGGACCCGGTCCGCGATACGATGCTCGTTGAAAACACCCCGATCGACTACCTAGATTTTGCCTCCCCCGTCTCCGGCCTCGGCGGGAAAATGGGCCTGGACGCCACCAACAAGTGGGAAGGCGAAACCACCCGCGAATGGGGCGAAGAAATCTTCATGGACGAAGACGTGATCCAAAAAGTGGATAAAAACTGGAAGATATACGGCCTACCCGGCGAAGGCAAAAAGATCTGGAAGTAAGCGCATCCGTCATTACCCGCTTTATGCAGGTAATCCGTTTACCGCCTTCTATTTCTCATGGATTACCCGAACAAGTCGGGCAATAACGATCACCTGTTAAGCCGCTGGCACAGGCTGCGGCGGGGTGACCGTTCTAAATTCGATTCGTTTCTCAAACTTTGTGCCTTTGAACACTCTATCGACATAGATGCTTGGTGTGTGGATCTCATCTGCGCCTAACATACCGACTTCGACAATCTCCTCGACTTCAACCACGGTGACCATTGCGGCTTGCGCCATCAAAGGATTAAAGTTACGTGCAGTTTTGCGGAATACTAGGTTACCCGCCGTATCCGCTTTCCATGCTTTGACGATCGCTAAATCGGCCTTCAACGCACGCTCCATCACATAAGTATCGCCGTCAAATTTTCGAGTTTCCTTACCTTCAGCCACGATCGTACCCACACCCGTTTTGGTATAAAAAGCAGGAATCCCTGCGCCGCCTGCACGAATACGTTCAGCCAAGGTGCCTTGCGGATTAAATTCCAACTCTAATTCACCGCTCAAATATTGACGCTCAAATTCTTTATTCTCGCCTACATAGGAGGAGATCATCTTGCGAATCTGTTTTTTACGTAGCAAAAACCCAAGACCAAAATCATCGACCCCACAATTATTACTAATGATGGTAAGATTTTTCACCCCACTGGCTTCAATCGCCAGAATCGAGTTTTCCGCGATGCCGCACAGGCCAAATCCGCCTGACATCATCGTAATTCCGTCTCTTAGTAAACCAGCGAGTGCGTCTTGCGCATTTTCGTAAATATGAACCATGTCGTCATTATTACTATTACCGGCGAAAAATAAATGACTAAATGAAAAGGACGCAGCGAAGATATCACTCAACTCCTCTCATGACTATTTTTGTCAATAAACGAGAAAGAAAATGACTAATTCAATCATCACGCTATAAAACCCTTCATGGATAATAGCGGCTATACTCCCTTCTTTGGCAAACAAACTCTGAAAGATTTACGCAGCAGCGATAAATCGGCCAAGCAGGCTGTCGTGGATAAACTCGCTCAAGCCTACCAAAATAACTTCTTCAACCGTCAAGAACAGCAGTTGGCCGATGAAATATTCCGCGCACTGGTCAAAGATTCTGACGAGAACATTCGCCAACAACTTTCCGATATCCTAAAAAATAACTTACTGCTTCCGCATGATATTGTGATGGCCCTCGCGACCGATATTTCAGATGCAGTCGCCACGCCCATACTAGAAAACTCCTACCTCCTGTCAGAAGATGACCTCACCGCGCTCATTAATGATACGGTAAGTTCCCCGCGACTGGAGGCGATTGCCCGACGTGAAGCACTCTCAGCAAAAGTTTCTTCCGCCTTGCTCTATAAAAAGTTACCTCAGGTAATGGCGATGTTGTTTCAAAATAATGGCGTACAATTAGACGAAGAAGTCGTCATTAAAACGCTCGAAGCCGTACCTCCTTCCGAAGACCTAATGGCACTGGTGGCACAACGCCGCGAAATTGGCAGCATTAGCCAGCAGAAATTGAAAGTGTTGGCGGTCAAAGCGGGCTTCACACGCTTCTCCCAATCCCTGACGGAAGAAGAATTAGAACCTGAAGACTTGGTCGAAGCCGCGCGCCTTTATTCGCTGCTCGGTATGACGATAGAGCAAGTCAAAGGCGAGGGCATGGCGCAGCTGGTCCATCAACTCGGCCAAGAGGGACGCTTAAGCATCTCCCTGCTACTACGATCCCTGTGTATTGGCGAGTTAGCCTTAGTCGAACATGCACTCGCACAAATGGCGGGAGTACCGGTTAGCAATGCCCGTATCCTCTTGCGCGATAAAGGCGGACGCGGAATTGCCGCACTCTATAAAGCCAGTAAGATGCCGATTATTTACACGAATATTTTTGTCGAACTCATCCGCTTATTGCTGACGGATACGACACTTAAATCCCTGCATCCTCGCCTACTACAAAACCACCTACTCATCGCCATTGCAGAAGATGAAAGTGCCGAAGCAATCGAATTCACCACCGCCATCATCAAACGCGCCACTCAAGATTTAGAAAATGCAGAAGAACAATTCGGCACCAACAAGCCTCTAGCCGGCGGCGAGCTACCTAGTTATTAAATCCCACCACCGTCGCCGTGGCGTGGTTTATTAAGCGGTGATACGAAATTCTCTTCTACATAATGCATAAGCTTCTCGGTCGATTCTTCAACGGATAGATCCGCCGTTTTAAGCGCGATATCGAAATGCTCGGGCGGCTCGAATGGGTCATCGATGCCGGTGAAGTTTTTGATCTCACCTGCGCGCGCTTTAGCGTAGAGGCCTTTGACATCACGACCTTCGCAAGTCTCAATATCCGCTTCGATATAAACCGTATGGAAATGCTCGGGCGCGGCATTACGTGCGCGGCGGCGATCTTCAATATAAGGTGAAATAAAGGCGGTAATCACGATAAAGCCAGCTTTAGCAAACAATGCAGCTACCTCGCCCACACGGCGAATATTTTCCGAGCGATCATCCGCACTAAAGCCCAAATCACGGTTGAGGCCGTGGCGGATATTATCGCCATCTAACACCATCACCTGATAGCCTTTAGCGAATAGCTCTTCTTGCAGCGTTTGCGCGAGGGTGGATTTACCTGAACCCGATAGGCCCGTAAACCATAGAATACCTGGCAGGTGGCCGTTCATCATACTACGCTGATCGAGCGTGACTTGATGCTCCACCTTGGTGATATTTTGCGATTTTCGTTCGGTTTGCGCCACGCGTTGGTCATTGATTCCGTCCAGCGTGATGATACCCCCGCCGACCACATCATAACCTTCCACAATCACAAAACGCCCCGCACGCGCGTTATTCGTATGGTCATCCAACGCCGCCATTCCGCGTAGACGGAAGGTCACTTCCCCTACCCCGTGGCGAGGTATTTCTTCAGCGGCACCAAACGATAAATCATCCGTGCTTAATACGCGGTCAATAGTGCGCAATTCTGCATCAAATTCTGCGGTGCCGAGTTTAATTTTATAGCGTTTGCCTTTTTGCAGCGGGTTATCGCCCAGCCAGACAATATTCGCCGAAAAGAAATTGGACAGCAGTGGCGCATCATTCACATGGCTGATAATCTCACCACGCTCCAAAAAGAGCGGGTGCTGCAAAGTGACACCGACCGACTGCCCGGCCTGTGCCGTGGTAGGTTTATTTTCTACATCGTCCGGCCATTGCTCGAGCGAAGTAATGGTGCTGGTTTTATTCGATGGCGAGAAGAGCACTTCATCGCCCACTTTCAAACTGCCTGATTCAATACGTCCTGCAAGAATACGGCGCTCATCGAATTTATAAACATCCTGAATCGGGAAGCGTAACGGCAAGCCCGTTAGCGGTTTGGTGGGCGTAAAGTTATCCAATGCGTGCAAGATGGTCGTCTTCTCATCCCATGCCATGGCGCTGCTCGTGTCAGCGATATTATCGCCTTCGCGTGCGGAGATCGGAATAAATACGGTCGGCTCAACCCCCACCGATCTTAGATAGGCGGTATATTCAGTTTTAATCTCCTCAAAGCGGGCTTGAGAATAATCGACTAGATCCATTTTATTAACGGCCACCGCAATTTGGCGAATCCCCAAAAGATGCAATAAATAACCATGGCGTTTCGATTGTTCCTGCACGCCTTCTTTGGCATCAATCAACAAAATCGCTGCATCCGCCGAAGCCGCACCGGAGATCATGTTTTTCAGAAACTCTTTATGCCCCGGCGCATCGATGATCACATAGTCACGCGCCTGCGTTTTAAACCAGATTTGCGTCGTATCAATCGTGATACCCTGATCACGCTCAGCTTGCAGAGCATCCAGCAGAAACGACCATTCAAACGGCATACCGCGCTTCTCACTGCTCGCAAGAATTGCCTCATATTTGCCCTCTTCAAGACTGCCCGTTTCATAAAACAAACGCCCAATCAGCGAGCTCTTACCGTGATCGACATGCCCCACGATAACAATCTTCATTTGCTCGCGCTGTGTGGCGAGCTCGGGAGTTTCAACTAAAGCAGCTTGGGTCATATTAAACACTAATCTTATGTATAATTATTTAATTAACGTAGTTTTGCCGTATTTAACCGCGCCAATCAAGTACAATCTTACCGCTCTGACCACTACGCATGATATCAAATGCCTCTTGGAAGTCATTATAGTGGAAACGATGCGTCAGCACGGGCGCGATATCCAGCCCGGTTTGCAACATTGCTTGCATCTTATACCAGGTCTCAAACATCTCACGACCGTAGATGCCTTTAATTTCCAGCCCTTTAAAGGCCACCTCATCCCACGCGATTGAAGTATCTGGCGGTAGGATACCCAGCAGCGCAATCTTAGCACCGTTACGCACGGTGCGGATCATATCGGCAAAGGCAGAAGGATTACCGGACATTTCCAAGCCAACATCAAAGCCTTCCGTCATGCCTTCCTCTGCCATCACTTCATCGAGGGTTTTCTTCGTCACATTCACGGCCTGCGTTGCGCCCATCTTACGCGCGAGATCAAGGCGGTACTCATTCACATCGGTAATAATCACTTTGCGTGCGCCTGAATGTTTCGCAATCGCCACCGCCATGCAGCCAATCGGCCCTGCGCCGGTAATCAACACATCCTCGCCCAGCAGGTCGAAGCTTGCGGCCGTATGCACCGCATTTCCGTAAGGATCAAAAATCGCATAATGTTCGGCAGGAATTTCTGGCAGTGTTTTCCATAAATTCTCCTGCGGCACGGTCACAAATTCCGCCATTGCACCATCGCGGTGCACCCCGATCCCCACCGTATTACGGCACAGATGGCGCTTGCCCGCATAGCACATCCGGCAACGTCCGCAGACAATGTGCCCTTCAGCGCTAACGATTTGACCCATCTCAAAGCCCTTAACCTGACTGCCCATTTCGACAATCTCGCCGACAAATTCATGGCCGATCGTCATGGGCACAGGAATGGTCTTTTGCGCCCATTCATCCCAATTATAAATATGAATATCTGTACCGCAAATCCCCGTATAATGGGTGCGGATTAAAACTTCATGCGCAGCAGGAGTGGGTTTCTCCACCTCTTGCAACCAAATCCCCTCGCAGGAATCTTTCTTAACCAATGCCTTCATTTTCATGCACGGATATATAGCATATAGATTCCGATAAGCACCAAGAATGATGAGACAAAATAGACTGCCATCATAATCGGTTTGAGCTTCTCCGCCGGAATGGGCAGCAAATCAGGCCGATAGCGAGTAATATAATAGCCGCTCACCAGATCGCACAGCCCTAACATGATAAGCACCAGCGCCGTGATATATCCCATTTCGGAATGAATAAATGCGGTAATCTCAACTTCCATTAACGGCCTTACATTTCTCTTTCTTCAACAAAAATCGGGATGTGATATTAGGTAATATTTTCCGCGTTCTGCTGTTTAATATGCTTATTCATCACCAGATGTAAACCCAGTAACCCCGGCGTACAGACAAGCAACAAGAGAGGAGTCGGAACCTCCAAAAAGAAGAGGCCCGCCGCCAGTATTTTCACTAAAACAGCGCCCACATCCACCCAAGCTTCCGAGAATATCCAGTACCACAAAGTGTGTTTCGTCTCATGCGCATCATTATAAAGCGACGTAATAAAACCGGAGACTTGATTAATCAAAGCAAAGGCAAAGAGCGTCTCCAACACGGCGGCAATGGTTAAAGATAAAGGCGTGAATCCCATCGCAATCAGAACCAAAAACATCATCCCATTGCCCAGCACAAAGACGCGCCACACATGCCCTTTATCGATCAAACTCCCCAAAAATAACTGAATAAATGCCTGAGCAATCATGCCCACCGTAAAAACAGCACCGAAATTCGAAATATCGCCCAGTGCAACGATCAACATTAACGGCCAGATGATATTCTTTCCATCTACAACAAACGCGTACCAAAAGTGACTCTTTCCTCCAAAGGTAAGAAACTCCTCCCGCCATGCGCGAGGCTCATGATGCATTTTGATAGGCTGGCATAAGAGCAAAGGCATCACCGCAAAAATCATCACCGGAATCACGAGATAAAAATAAGCCTCAAACCCCTGCACCTCAATAAACAGCCCGCTCATATAAGGTGCAAGCGCGACCAGCATGAGCTTAACCGCCTCACCTACCGCAAATTGCCGCCCCCTATTCTCTTTATCGCCGCTAAGCGTGTAGAAACAATGGAAACTCGTCCAATACATGGAACCGGAAAATCCAGCAAAAACGACATAAGCCGCGATCCACTCCACCCCATTCCCTGCACCAATAAGAAGCATCGGCGCCGTACACTTCACAAGAGAAGATAAAATAGCGGTGTTTTTCAGACCCAATTTCTTAATGGCAGGAATCATGAGGAAGCGAAAAGGAATACGGCAAAAATTTATTCCCGCCGTAATGATCAGAATCCAACCAACCGAGAGCCCAAGTTGATACATAAAGATCGGGCCAAAAGTCCATGCGACGATATCAATCAAACGCATCATGCTGGAATGAATATTCAGCAGATTAATGTTTTTACTCGATAAGAATCCCATATCACTACAGCCTTTTTAAAGAAGTTACCTTCCGCGACCACCACCGCCGGAGGTGCCAGCAAAGCGATTCCATTTATCTTTGGACGCCCGTTTACGACCACTAATACGATTACGAATCTGCTGCGCACGCTCTAGCGCATCTTCTTCTTTAAGCTGCACGACTGTCTTTTCGGGCTCGGGCGAAGCCACCACTTCAGGCGCTCCAATATCCACATTATCCGCCGCACGATTGGCAACGGTGAAGGTCTCAAACAACCATCTATTCTTCTTGCGAAGCGCTTCTTTTTTTTCTTTTGCGGTATGGGGTTTAGGCGGCTTTTTACTCAAGCTTGCCCGTCTTTCTTCGCCTTATCCACCACCTTACGACGCTTCAAATTTGCACGTAAAGCCGCGGCCAATTGCGGCTTTGGCTTATTATTTTTTGGCTGTGACTGTGATTTAGCGGGCTTTTCCATCGAGCGGCACTATACCCTAAATACGTGCATTTTACAAATGGACAAATAAATTAATTAAAAAAGGTGCCGTCTACAAGATCCAAACTTGCAGCCTCGCCACTACCAATGCTTCACACAACTTGCTGTTGATTCGTTGTAAGGCGCATGAATAGCAGGTTTGAAGTTCTTACTCATTTCATCAAAAATACAAAGGTACGGTATTAGTACGAACTTGACTGGAATTTGTCGGTTATAGGGCTGTAATTTGAGCAAGCCGCCTCTCCACAGAAAACAAATGTAAAAAGCTCCTATCAAGGCACTTGCTAGGATAAACGCATTGTTGTATTAACGCTTACTCATCAGTAGCCGCCTTAGCTCAGGGGTAGAGCGCGTCATTGGTAATGATATGTCCTCAGTGATTTTGGATAAGAGTGATGGGTAGATTATCATTTAATAACAAAATATTATAGGATTTTTCGGTTTTCATTGAAATCGACGTTTTTCAATTAAGAAGGCTATAAGAAGGCACATTGTGAATTTTTGTGGTTAGTTACATGATAGAAAATTCAAAAACATTTGAGGCAGTACTTGCGGGAAATTTTGCTTTGTTGTAAGAACGCCTCTTCATTATGTGCCGTTGTAACTCAGTGGTAGAGTACCTCATTGGTAAGCAGTAGTTCACACTGCACACTAAAGATGAGACGGCAAAAGTGTCAAACCAGCGAAAAGCCGCGATAGGCTTGAAGCTGGAAAAGTGAACGAAGTAGTTTTAGCTGTCATGAGGACAGCGGCAAATGGGATTCTAAAGCAGCGTGTTTGCGTTGTGTTTGCCGCTAGATTTCGTGAATGCATCAAGGCAAATGCCGCCTTAGCTCAGGGGTAGAGCGCGTCATTGGTAATGACGAGGCCACAAGTTCGAATCTTGTAGGCGGCACCATGCTTCTCAATATGTTAGGCGAGTATAGACCTCAGTCAAGAAATTCAAATTAGAGAACCGTAAAATACTTTCTGAAAGTTTGCGAAAAATGGACCGAATGTATACATTTCTCAAATGAAAGATTCTAGCCCAAGAGCGACTGGACCAGCAGGAGCACAGTTTGAAGTAAAAGTAGGAACGCACTATGCGTTGGCCATGCTTGTTGGAACTGAAGCATTTGGGATGCCGAATGTGGAAGTTAAAAGAATTGAGTTCCAGCGGCATCAACAAGGGTATCCACTTGATGACGTTATTGTAAAAGGAATAACGAAGTCTGGCGAGGAAAAGTGCCTAGAGATACAAGCGAAACGATCCATAGCCTTTACAGAGAATAATCAAAACTTTGCCACTATCGTTGCTAATATTGTTAAAAGCAGGACTATAGCTCCTTCACGATACTACGCAGCAGCCATAGAACGCACTACAGGAGCTATCGAAAACGGCGTTCAAGAATCCTTAGAACTTGCAAGACACACCACAACTGCCGAATCTTTTTTAGAGCTACTTACTACGGCGGGGCGCAGTAATAATCAGATGCGTATACAATCTCCACAAAAAGGTATGGAGATACATCTTAAAGAGCTCATATTAGCCTTCTTTTTAAAAACAAGTGAGGGCTTTGGTAGTGCTACTGCATATACGAAGGGACTGACAGATGATCAGCTATTGCCCTTTTTTCCAATTCTAACAGAGATAACTGTAATATCGAATGCATGCCCAACCATTGCGCGTTTATTTCTTGATACAATCGAACTGGTAAAAGCTGAGCTTTCCGAACCTTCTATTTTAGCGGCAGCTACAAGCTGGGAAACTTTAGGTGATCATCAATTTTGGAACGAACTAGGAATTGGTTTCCGCGTTTGCGTCCTTGCCAAAAAGTCACTTAACGATTCGAATCTAGATCAATGGCTTAATGTTGCAGATGCAATCGCCGCCACGGGTGTAGCGGCAGGTGAAGAGTTGAAATCTATTATACGAGAAAGAGATAAGAAGACCCAGAACTACTAAAACTTGCAGGCCTTAAGGTTAAGTTGATTAAGCAGCCAACGCTAATACCCTGAAAGCATTTCCATCGCTTCTTCGCCGCCACGGACAGCCTGAGTGTAATGCCCAAGTGTTACTGTAGGGTTCTCGAAAATTGTGAGACGAACATCCACTATCATTCACTGCTTCGGGTAAATGACTGCAACTTTTTGCATCATGCTGAAAAGGCATGGGAGGAGATTGTTCCTTCGGGTGAGGTTTATGTTGCGGTTGATAATGAGTCTGCAATCAAATCAACATTACAGCCTCTGAATAACGGAGATTTAGGACGAATTGCTGAGTACATTACGAAGCAAACCGCTCGTGAGAAAAATTACGAAAACTTCTTGATTTCAAACGAGTTCATCTTCACTCGTTAACATTCGTGATTGATCAGTAACTGTGTGCACCACTCAGCGCTTCTGACGATCATCTACATCCTCAAACTCTGTGACGTTTAGTAGCGATGCATTGGTACTGCTATGGGTGGATATGATGATTGGGATAATTGTAATTAGGTTAAATGTTTATGAGTATCTTATTGAGTTTATCATTGATGGTTTGAAGAGGTTTACGAAGATCATCAGTATCAATAGGTAGGTAGATGGAAGTAACATCTGATTTAGTACTGTGATTGATGAGGCGTTTGATAGTGTAATCGTTGAAGTCAAGTCTTGAGGCGATCATGGAAAATGTTCTACGGAGATCATGAACAGTGATGGATAGGTTGGATTGCTCATTCGTATGATTCACTGCTTTACTGATGTTGATTAAGTGTCCGCTGTTGCTTCGATTGCTTGGAAAGACATAATCGTTCATACGGGAGGTTAAACGGCGTTTAAGGACTGTTTCAATTTGAGTCGTAATGGGTAATTCATGATCGGTTCGATTTTTTGTGTTACGTAGGATGAATGAACGATCCTCAAAATCAACATCAGACCACTTCAGTTTGAATGCTTCGTTTTTACGGACTCCACTGAGGAGCATGAGCAGGATAGAATCGTACATGACATCGTTAGGGTAAGATTGAAGATGTTGCATCCACGGATAAATCTGATCCTCTTTCAACAATGAGGTTCTAGATTCCTCTGTGAACCACAACTTGCGATCAGTAAGGATAACCACTGTTACGTTGAAGATGGATACGATAGGATAGTTTGGTAGTGGTACTGAAACAGTAATTATCAATGGCAGGATCGGCAGTTACTGTGACAGGGAAGAGTGAAGCAGCGATGATTGCTGCCGCTGTTAGTGTTTTTAGGGAATGATTCATTTTAACCTCACGTAATTATAGTTACGCAACTGTAGTTGCGTAACGCTCTCGCGTCAATCTGCTAGTTTGATGAGGTGAAAAGAAAAGAAGTTGAACAGTTTATCAATAACTACGCTGCGGACATTAAGAAACGCAGGAAGTCGTTAGGTTATAGTCATGATAAATTGGCAGATAGATCGGGTGTGACGCGTCAGGCGATCTCGAAAATCGAAGCAGGTAATAGTAATCCTACACTGGCAACGATGCTGAGGCTAGCTTCTGCTCTGGACGTGAGGATCAGTGATATGTTGGAACAGATCGAAGATTAACGTGGAAATACTTGGGTTGTGAAAGAGTCATGCAGCGATTTATTAAGATTTGATGACATAGGTTGTTATGAGTCTTAATTTTTGGTAATATAGAGGCTGGTTTTTGTGTGAGTATTTTGATTTATTCAATTCATACTTTGGTGGTTGTTACCACTCGTTACAGTATTTGAACGAGCGATTCTTAACGACGCAAAAACCGCGATGGCTCGATCATTTTTTAATCAAAAATCTTTATCATGGAATGGTATCACATTGCTTTAATGGTAGCAGGAGTGTTGGTTTTCTTTTGGGGACTCTCTTCAATCTTAAATCGTTCTGACCGCAAGTTCTGGGAAAATGAACTCGAAAAAAATCGAGATCGTATTCGTAGAGAAAATGCGGAATGGGAGGAACGAGAAAACAAGAAGGATGCAGAGGAACGTAAAAGGAGATCTGAACAAGGTTTACGAGAGTTTCAACGAATGGCAGACTTACAGTCGAAGGCTGATAAGCAAAATCTGGAGAACATGAGAAAATCTTATATCTCAGGCATCGGATTTGCGCCTTCAGTAATACTGGGCAGTCGCAGCAAAGATGAGGAGAAAGATTAATGCTCTCCTCAGAATGGTAAGAGGTTTTCAAGAAATTGAGAACCTCTTCATTCGTTTTAGGTGATGATTTTGTGATTAAGAAGGATTTAAGAAGGCGGTTTCAGCAAACTACAGGGTAAAACAGAGTAATCGATTCGCAATATCGATCCTCAAAAGGCAATGTCACAGCGCAATGCAGGGTAATGGATAGGGCTACGGCGTAGACGCAAAGGAATAATTGGTAATGACGAGGCCACAAGTTCGAATCTTGTAGGCGGCACCATGTTTTTCAATAGGTTGGGTGGTTTTTGAAAAATCACCATTTTCTTCTAGGTCGCAAATAGGTCGCTCAAGCGATAAAAGCGAACAGCAAGAATTACTCCCTAACAACCTCACCATTAAGCATAACGCCGTAGTTTTTACCTTCATTGATAAAGCTAACCGTGCCGCCATCTAGCAGGGCTCTTTCTATCCGCTCCAAACTAGACGCCTGAACTATTACATGACGAGTATGTTGATACCCATTTAGGGAAACAGCCTTTTAGCTGTGCAATCGAATATGCGCTCAAGCAAAGCGCTACGCTTTTAGCTGAATCAAACTAGGGAGCGTAAGATGAATAACAAGAGAACCTTCGCACAGGCTTATAGTGTTCATAAAGCGCAGTACCACAAGTGGAGAGCGGCTCAAGATGAAAGCGACAAAGCCGCTGAAAACGTAGAGACAATAGAACAGGGGTTGATAACATTAGAAAAAGAGATGGATGAGAAGTTAGGTGCTATCAGTTCGATTGAATCATTAGATGATGCCCAAGCCGCCGCCGCTTATATGCTTTTTTGTCATCAAAGTGAGTCACCACTACATGATAGATACCCAGAGATTGTAGGTTTGCTAAATGCTATAGCACAGCAACCAGCTATTGAGAAGAGACAGGCAGCCTAACCACTCAAACCCCGCCGTGTCATGTGAATAGCGTGATGCAGTGGGGCTAAATTTAGACAAAAATTAAGGGGAGATGCGGCGCAATGCGGCAATCTCCCCTTCATGGGTGTCTCATAGAGACAGAAAAAAATAGAAACAAGCGGTTGAGAAACTGCCTGACTCTTGTTAAAAAATTAGAAGGAGTAGATCCCCCTTACCACCAGCGTTGTTGAGCCAGTGTCACGAAAATTGTAATCCGCACTGAAGGTTAATTGATCTACCACCTTCAAAGCAAAGCCTGGCCCGCCTCCGATAGTCCACAAAGGTGGTTGTTCGAATCCGAACAATTTAGACCATCTGTGACTATAAGTAGCATTAGCTTTTAAGGTCAATTTATCATTAACTTTGAACCAAAGTCCTGTACCTGCACCTAAGGAAAAGGCGAAGGTTTTACTAAAACCACCTTGTGCTGAAATGTGCTCTATCAATACAGCGACAGGAACATTCAGCCATTCAGTTAATTTTAATAATGCCACCCCTTGTGAGACAGCTAATACTAAAACTTTCTCCTCATTACCATTGAAAGGGTTAACAAGGTCGGACCCACCAATTCGAACTGTAACCCCGGTGTAAGTTGGAGTTTGAATAGAAATACCTACCGCAAAAATATCGGTAGTGTTTCCATCCACATTCAACGTAGTGAAGTTCGCAGAGCTGCCCAAGCTCCAAGTGTCCTGAGCATTAGTTGTGGTTACTGCGCAAAGCGTCAGCATTGCCACTAATAAGAATTTTGTCATGATGTTTTATTTTTTATCATGCAATTGGCAATATTGCCGTGCGAGTTTGTCTGTTTTGGGAATTTCATAAGTAAAATACTTTGAATTTTCCGTATGCTCAGATTCTTCTTGTAGAAGAGAATGGAGCAAATGATGGTGAGGGTAAGAAACCTGAAATCTAAAAGAGATAAAAACGCCCACGGAAGGTAATAGAAAATCGTTACAGCTTCGTGACGAAGTAAATAACTTCACACAATCTTCATAATAGGAAGCCACTAAGATTCGCATTAACCTTTCATGATGTATTTATTGTGGCGGTAAAAATGTGACTCCCGCACCGCCCCTAAAAGGCAAGCGCTGAACATTTGACCCACCCTACCTATTTGTGCTGTTAGAGTTCCCCTTTCAGCACTCGATGGGCTTCCTCTGGGGTATATTGATTACTGTGGTTAGATGCTCTTTGCCTAGGCACCATATCAAGTAAACGTAAATAACGCTGCGCAGCTGTTTCATCTGCAGGAATGGATTGTAAGCTCGCAGCCCTATTAAGGTTCTCCAGCTTATCTAATCGGTTGTTCAATCGATTCATGGCTTGCACCACCTGATAATCATAATATTATCATCATCACATAGCAGATCATCGGGCTTGTCAGCGTTATAGCGTACGCGTGCCTCTTCACTGGTTTCACCAACCTCACAAAATAAAAACCGAAATGGCCTCTCATCCGGCGTGATGGATTTCTCCAACTTACCAATACGTTTCTCTAGTGGTTTACTCATCCTACTTACTCCTATTGTAATTCATCTAGCCATTGCTCATGCGTGCGGTATGAAGCCGCTGTGACGGTAATATTATCAGCGGTGGTATCACCTAGATAAGCCAGCACCTATCGCATCTCATCATCAGAGTGGGTATCTCGCTCCAACTGCTCTAATCGCTTCGATAGTAACTTGCTCATATCTGCTTCCCCTCTAGTGCGGTAATACGTTGCTCCAACTCACAGGCTTCTAATGAACGGTGGTGGAGCTCTAATAGGTTCGCCACGCTTTGTGCTTCTATCGGTGTTAACTCGCCAATAGATACCGCCTCGATAAGTGCAGCAATAGCGACTGGCAAATCCTCAGCCGTTTTAAGCGGCGGAAGTTCAAACGATACCGGCGCATCTTTACGAGGTGGAAGCAGTCGCTCCAATACCAAACGAATGGCTGTCATATCGCCTTCTTTAGCGCTCTCAATGGCTTTGCGAGTGATTGCCTCACCTTCACCCTCTAGCAATGCCTGTACGGCTAATGTGGCGCGATTGCGTGACCCTTTAGGGCGGCCAGATGGATTGCCAGATTGACCGGCGCTAAATTGCCAAGGTTTTTCCTCAGACTGTTCTGATTCTGTATTATCAGTCATTAGTGCCTCACCGGTTGATTGATTGCGGTTTCAAATTCAGCCATGACGCTGGGATGATGAAGTACCACGAACTGATGCAGGGTCGCCCAGCGAGATAAATAGATCGCTTCCTCTATTGGCAACTCACCATCATGTTGCCTAATAGCAATGCGCTCTTCGTACTGCTCATGCCAATGCGTTGCATTACCCTCCAAAACACGGTGGGCAGGGTGGGCAGCAGGGGCACTGGCGCTGAAATCCTTTGTGAGCAAGGGTTTTGACTTATCATGCCGTTGCCCACCTTGCGTTTTTGATGGTGGGCACTGGTGGGCACTCTTGGTTGCTGCCCACCGCTGCCCCTGCGGTTTTTTAGTGGGTGGGCACCGTAGTGCTTTGTTATCATCGGCTGTCACTGTGGGTTTTGACGGTAGTGCCCACCGTGCCCCTGCTGCCCCTGTCGAAAATGATAGGTTGGTAAAGTAATCCTGCATTATTCACCCCCTAACAAAATAGACGGGGCGAGATGATAGACTCGTTTTCGTCCGATAGGGAGGGTGTGTTTTGAAACAAACTTAGTCGCTTCGGTTTGGAGTAAATGCCCTTCACCTATCAGCGCTTCGCACACTTGCTTATGATCTAATCCTTTGCACATCTCTTTACGGAAGGGATCGCCTAACACAAAGAACTCATAACCACCGGTGACAGATTCACGCTTATAACCGGCAACATTTTGCACTCTGTCAACCTGACCACCGCTATCCGTTATCGTGATAAAGCGGCTCGCATGATGTGCTTCAATAAAGCCACGCACCTGTGAAATGGCTTGTTCTGTCTCAAGCGCCTGTGAACCGCCTCTTTCTTCAATCCATGCCTGAAAGCAGGTTGCAACGGCCTCCATCGCTTCGCCTGAATTGTAAGGCAGTATCTTGCTGCTAATAGCTAGCTCTCCACCAGCGGCTACCAACGCAAAACGAGAAGCTACACGTTTGACCTGTCCGTCAGCATCAACCGGCACATACTTTGCGATAAAGTCATTCTGAATCGTCTGCAATATCGCTGGCAATGCTTCGTAATTCGAGGCAACGCCATGTAGGAAACTTCTAATTGCGACGCCATAATAGTTTGCAGTAGCTTGCTTTAAATGTTGCGCCATTTTGTGACCATCATCAAAGCTGCCAAGCGCATCAAACATACGATAGCCTTTACCTGCATCGGCTGGAATATCTGCTAAACGGGTGAGCATACCGGCGCGGGGCTTCTTACCTGACTCACTCAGCTTATCGGCCAGTGAGATTTCACCCGTAGAGAGAAAGAGTAGCTGCCATTGATATTTGCGACGCAAACCACCTCTTGCTTTGGATCGGTTCTTACCGGCACCATTAGCAATCATATAGGCCGTTTCGCCCGCCTCTCGACTATCGGCTTGCCCTAGTTCGTCTAAACATAAGAGTGCATGGTTGTGCCCTTCACATACCGCCTCTAACGCGTTGCCAGTAGCGCGCCATTGTTGCACATAGTCACGACTTCCCCAAACACTAGCGGCAAGCTCTAAGGCCGTAGATTTACCCATACTGCTACTGCCACGAAAATTAAACCCGCCGCTCTCGACATTTGCCAGCGGAAGCAGTGGCGCGGCAAAAGCGCATGATAACGCAAAGATAAAGCGACGGGAGGTTTACGGCGATTCACGCTACTGGCGGCAGGCAGAGTACAGGCTGCATTTTATGAAAATAAACTTCTGCTAATGATTTTTGCCAATAAAAACCGCTTCGAGGTTTCCTCTATCTTCACTCCGATGACCTTCCACGAAGAATCGCAAACGATCCTCACAGAAATGGAAGAGCTATTTGCTATCATTGACATCTTGCAACTCGACCAAAAAACTCACCTTTGACAGAATAAAAACTCCTGAACTAAGGCGGTTACCTTAAACCACTAGAGACAGCACTCTTTGCAACGCGCTATCAAATATTCGCTGAAAACATTGTAAGCGGTAATTAGTGTGAATGGCCTGCAGGAGCTTGTTGTTTCGATCTTTCTCGACCCTCAGTGACTGCCTCTCCCCAGCTTTCAGACATCTCCCCTTTGGCTGCATTCGGAGCTTTCTGTGGCACATAATCTGCGTGATCCTGCGATTTCACAGGGGCTTGTTGTTTCGATCTTTCTCGACCCTCGGTGACCGTTTTTTCCCAACTCTTAGGCATCTCCCCTTTGGCTACATTCGGGACTTTTTGTGGCACATAATCTGCGCGATCCTGTGATCTCTGAGGAGTTTTTTGCTTCTCAAGTTGGCGAGCCGTTTGTGCCAACTCGATCATGTCAGCTTTCTCATTTTGTATATGGGTTTGCTCAACCGAACCCCTCACGCCCTGATGGACTCCTCCGATCAAGGCAGAACCACCAACCACTAATGCCCCAACCCCTGTGAAAATTGGAGCAAAGAAATTTACAAGACTGATAAGTCCTACCGTAATGACATTGGTTGCTCCGGCAAAAGCCGGGGCTGCCGCTAAACCAAAACCGCCTGTCGCCGCAATCAGGCCTAGCGTTCCTAGAATTGTTCCCCCTATCAACGCACCTTTCCAAGCGCCGCGGAAGGCTCCCGATAAAAATGAGGTGGGGGGATTAGCCATACATTACTGCCTATGATTCCCTTGCGCTGCCGTCACTTCTTCTTGGTCAGTAATTTGTTGTTTTAGACTACGGGAACCGCGACCCAAAATATGATCAACAGAACAAGCAGTTTCTTCTTTTGGCACTTCACATTCCGTAGACTCGCGTGCCGCTATAGGCTGCTGCTCCACCCGCTCTTGCTGCGCTTGTTCCTGCGGTACTATTTCGCAATGCGCGGCTTCTTCTGGACGTGTACCTTGCTCTTGTGGCGCCTGTTGCCCCTGAGGTGGCAACTCCTGCACAGGTCGCTCACGCGCCGTCAACTCGCTATCTGGAAGGTGGGTATGGTTTGGCAAATATTCATACGTTGATTGGGACTGCTCTTGTGCAAAATGCTCATCATGCACTGGGCCGTCTTGCGATGGCTCCGCCCCTGCATGCTCTAAGTAATGCTTCGCCAAGTCTGAACGAGGTGACATGAGTGGGATATTGCCTTGTGTTTTAATCTCAGGATGGTTGCTTCCTGGTGAGAAAGCACCGTGATAAATTCCATCACCAAATTGATGTAATACCTCTGTAGATTTAGGGCCAATACCAAAGCTTGCTCCCACGAGACCAAAAGTCGCGGCACCCAAACCAAGCGTGAGGTGATGCGCCGCACCGAGTGATAACAAGCCTGCCACTCCGCCTGCAAGCGGTGCCAATGCAAGCCCTGCCACCGCGCCTAAGGCTCCCATAATCAGCGCAACACGTGGCTTAAATACAGCCCTCTCTTGCGCATCTGGTGGAGTTAACTCAGGATCGGCCTGACGGCGTGTCACAATATTATGTTCTGCTTCATCAAAGCTCAATTCAACGCCTTTACGCATCCCGCGCATCCGCTCGTGGAAAAGCTCATGCACATGGCCGTGGCCGCCCGCTTCTGAGAACGCTTCACTAAAGAAATCACTGGAATGATGCATTGAGAATGCCATAACGCCGGCGAAAATTGCCACTGCACCAATGCCGGTTGCCGATAAGGCAAATACAGCGACACCCCCCAGCACTGCCCCTAATAAGCCACCTGAAACAATACCGCCAACCAGTCCGCGTGCATTGCCTGCAAAACCCGCTTCAAATGCTTTTTGATAATAGCCATTCTCTAGGCGGTAAAACTCTTCCTGGCGCTGTAAGCTTGTAATCACCGGCGCAGGTCCATCTTCACCTGCCACACGGTAGCGCTCTCTGTCTTTCGCTAATTCTGCCTCTGATGGAGAGGATAGCTTCCCCTGCAACAAACGGTCTGTCACGTTAAAGACGCTCTTAAAATAACTACGATTAATACCAAAGGAGCTCCCCATGATCACCCCTAAGATGATGGGCGCGGCAATGGGCGCAGCAGCAGCCAGCCCTCCAATATGCAATGTCATTAAGCCCGCAAGCCCTGCATGCCCTGCTAGGCCACCTAAAGTGGCACCTAATAGGCCACCGGTAAGCCCTACACGTCCATGAAAGAGCTTTCCCTTATCGCGGTCCGCTGGAACCTCGTAATGGTGCCCATACCCCGGCGCCGGCGAATCTGGCGTAATCTCTGGAAGCTCAGGATAACGCTCCCGTAGCTCTAATTCCGCTAATTGCGATGCCGCATTACCGGCCGCATTACCTAAGCGCCCCATAAGGCCAGCAGCCATTAATCCTGCGAAAGCCGAGAACCCAGCCATCAAAACGCTTAAACTCGCCGTTACGCCCACTAAACCAATCGCACCCAATCCAAAGAGACCAGCACCGATCACCGCACCGATAACACAGCCCACGACGAGTCCACGAATGATACCACGAGTGTGCCCCTTATAGGCACTCCACCCCATTTTGTAGTAGGGGCTTCCGTGGTCCACATCGTGTGGATCGTAAGCGTTATGTTCGGTCGTTTGGTTCATTAATTCATATTTCTCCACTGTTTAGTATAGAGAAATCACGACCGAAGGAGTGTTACAGTTGCATGAAGATTCCTTAGTCTTTTGCTTAACCTAAACTTAATAAAACACCTATTATTCATATAGATAGACAAGATTCACATCTTGCCTCAAAAACCCTAAAAATCGAATCGGCACCCGTAATGAATACGGAGCAAGCTCCCGCAAGCAAAATATCACCTATCGCGCAGACCAGTAGGCCTAACGCGAAGACACTCAAAAAGGAGCAATATAGTAGGCGAGCAGAATCATCAACTTAGCTCACGCGGCGTTTCATCGAAACGCCAATAGGGCGCGCCGAGAACAATCAAAAAAAGGGGCCCTTTCGGACCCCTTTAATTTTCAACTAGTCGATTGATTTAGTTCTTTTTTTGGAACTTAATTTCAACGCGACGGTTAGGTTGTTGGCAAGAAATATCTCCGCCACAGCCTTCAGCAAATTTAGACGTCTCACCTTTACCGGTCAGAGTCGTTGCCGTTGTGTTCAAATAACCTTTAGCTGCAAGGTAACGCTTCGTAGCAATCGCACGACGCTTAGAAAGCGCTTTGTTGTATGCTGGGTTACCAATTGGATCAGCATAACCAACCAAAGTTGCTTTAGTTACGTTGCCTTTAGAAAGGATGTTGTTAGCGATGTAATCCAATTTAGCTTTCGCTTTTGTTGTCAAACGCGCGCTATCGAATGGGAAATAGATGTTACGTTCATCAGTGGTGAAGTAAACACCATCGCAATTATAGCCATTATTCATCCAGTCAACAGAGACACAATTGCCGCGAGCATCGCGAACAATGTTGCCACGTTCGTCAACAAGAACGTTATGCTCACTGTCGCAGAATGCGCTAGCGGCAAAAGGGGTAGCAAGCATAGCAGCAGTCGTTGCCACAAGTGCAGTTGCTTTGATACGGTTAAACATAGAAAACTCCTGTATGTTTTAAGTAATTTGTACTGGGCGTATTTGAACCACAAATTAGGTATTTTGGGTTCGCTGTCAAATAGAAACACTCACTAAGACTGAATTTATCAGTCACTTGCGACTGTTATCCACAACCCTGTGCTATAAAAGCCGCAAATTCTGTGGTGTTTAGGTGACTACAATAAGTCGTCTAATCGACCGGATTTATTGAGTTTATCAAGGTCATCAAACCCTCCAATAAGCTGATCATCGATAAAAATCTGCGGAACAGTACGTCGGCCCCCCGCTTTTTCGACCAACTTCTCACGCAAAGCCATGTCATCGGTCACATCGATTTCGTCAAACTCCTGCCCTTTACGCTTCAGCAAATCCTTTGCGCGCACGCAGTAAGGGCAATAATTCGTCGAATATACTTCAATTTTAGCCATGATTCTCTCCTAGAGTGGTAGGTTATCGTGTTTTTTCCACGGATTCTCGAGTTTTTTATGTCTCAAGATTCCCAAACTACGGCAAATACGCGCACGCGTATTTTGCGGGCGAATAATATCATCAATGTAACCACGAGACGCTGCCACAAACGGGCTGGCAAATTTCTCACGATACTCTTCCACCTTCTTATCGGCTTCGGCACTGTTCTTTAAGCTGCCACGGAAAATAATCTCCACCGCGCCTTTAGGCCCCATCACGGCGACCTCAGCCGTTGGCCATGCGTAATTCACATCACCGCGCAAATGCTTCGAGCTCATCACAATATAAGCGCCACCATAGGCCTTACGCGTAATGATCGTCACTTTCGGCACCGTCGCTTCCGCATAAGCGTAAAGCAGCTTCGCACCATGTTTAATAATCCCATTATGCTCCTGCGCCGTGCCCGGCAAGAAGCCTGGAACATCGACAAAATTGACCAATGGAATACTGAACGCATCACAAAAACGCACAAAACGCGCCGCTTTACGGCTGGCATCAATATCTAAACACCCGGCTAAATGCATCGGATTATTCGCCACAAAGCCGACCGTATAACCATCCATGCGGCCAAAACCAACGACGATATTCTTCGCCCATTCCGGTTGAATCTCAAAGAAATCGCCCTCATCCACCACGCGGAAGATAAGCTCTTTCATATCATAAGCTTTATTCGGATTTTCCGGCACGAGGGTATTAAGCGACATCTCAATCCGATCCACCGGATCAGAGGTTGGGCGGCTCGGCACACCACTTACATTAGAAAGCGGCAAAAAGTTATAGAGGCGACGCGTCTGTAACAGCGCGTCAATATCATGGTTAAACGCGCGATCGGCCACACCACTCTTCTTAGTGTGCACTTCCGCGCCGCCGAGAGTCTCTTGGCTGACCACCTCATGCGTTACCGTTTTGACCACATCAGGGCCAGTCACAAACATATATGAGCTACCACTGACCATAAAGGTAAAATCGGTCAGCGCCGGCGAATACACCGCGCCCCCCGCACAAGGGCCCATAATCAATGAGATTTGCGGCACGACGCCGGAGGCCAACACATTACGTTGGAAAATTTCGGCATAGCCCGAGAGTGAATCCACTCCCTCCTGAATACGCGCACCGCCGGAATCATTCATTCCAATCACCGGAGCGCCGACTTTCATCGCCATATCCATCAATTTGCAGATCTTCTGACCATTCGTTTCAGACAGCGAGCCGCCTAAAACCGTAAAATCTTGGCTGTAAATAAACACGAGGCGGCCATTAATGGTTCCCTGCCCCGTCACACAGCCGTCACCGGCAATGCGATTATCTTCCATGCCGAAATGCTCGCAGCGATGCTCGACGAACATATCGAACTCTTCAAACGAGTCTGGGTCCAGCAGCACTTCTATCCGCTCACGCGCGGTTAGCTTGCCTTTTTCATGTTGTTTATCAATACGCACTTCACCACCACCATTACGGGCAGATTCGCGGCGTTTTTCCAATTCGGTAATAATCGCTTCTTGAGGCATGGATCTCATCACGTTGTTTTATCAGCAGCCCTTTTAGCAAATTCCGCCGCGCGCCGCAAATTGTAAGTTTAAACAGAGAAAATGCATACCCCAAACATAGCAAAGGTCAGCCAACATAATATGTTGCCTGACCTTCACCTAACTTAATGCAAAGCACGACGAACAAACGGTCCGACGGCTTTGCTAATTAAAAAACCAATTATTTCACAAGCCTAATCTTTTTACCCACAGGAAGGTTTGTAACCTTCCCATTGCCATCTTTATGGGATGCTGCGCTGATGTTACCTACTGCCACTCCATTCTCATTAAATCCTGAGAATGTTGCTTTGTATAAGTATTCATCTGTGCCCTCCTTAAAAGATACCGTCGCCACGCCACTTTTTGGCATGTGAATGGTGTAAAAGACATTAGGTCCGCCTTCATTTGAAGGTCCCATAAAAACGTAATTTCGCTTTTTCTTGGACTTCTCCATGATGGAAACGTTGTGAGCCATCTCACCTCCAATTTCGACAGAATCAATTTTGAGCATAGATTTGTAGGAGATAACTCCTGTAATTCCGATGGATTTTAGACCATCACCGAAAGCTTTTTTGCCTTTATTGAATTTGTCTTTCGCCTCATTTCCTAAATTCTTCGCTTTATTTCCTGCTGCATTAGCAAGTTTTTTGCTTTTGGTAGTGGCAGAAGAATCTTGAAGAACAGTAATAAAGACAGTATCTGCACCAAACGTGTTGGGCATCCAGTTACCTATTAGAGTATCTGCCTTTTTTGAGCCTTCTTTTGGTAAAGAGAATTTAACTGGAATGTTTAAGAAGTTGGAAAAAAGAACCCCTGTATCTCTACTAATAGTAGCAACAGTCCTTTTTTTATCACTCGAAAATACTACTTTAAACTTCTCTTCACCCGAAAATCCAACATAGTTGTCGCCTTTCACAAGTTGAAGAAAATCAAAATTTACCGTAAAAACTTCCTTGCCATTTTCTTGGCATGAGAACCCTACAAGACGGGTTTTATCGAATTTGTTTTCGATAATATCAATTTGAGAAAAAATGGTGTTGGCGCATAGCACCATGATGAAAAACGCAATAAATCGTTTCATTTTTTGGTATTTTTTTTAAAAAATTATAGAGTGTCCCGACACGGATTTGTGTGAGATCACTAAAAAAATAGGGGCTGACACCTAATAATATTCTTTGAGCAACTTTTTCAGGTCTGCCAGTAAGTCACTTGGTGTGCCCATATTAAACCTCCACTCACATTCTTTCAAGAACAGATTAAAATGC